>JAUNIH010000045.1 GCA_030523555.1 Erysipelotrichaceae bacterium | reverse complement strand
AAGAAGATACAACTGATGATACAGTAGATCCTACACCTACTCCAGCTTCAACTCCAGTTATTATCTCTTCAGTAGATACAGCAGTTACTCCTGCAGTTACTCCAGCAGCAGTTATTACTCCAGAAGTTACTCCAGCAGCTCCAGCTGTAATCCCTACAGTAGTTATCACTCCAGAAGTTACTCCAGCAGAAACAATCACTGAAGAAGTTACTCCAGTAGCAGTTATTGAAGAAGCTCCAGTTACAGTAGAAGAAACAATTACAGAAGAAACAGCTCCTATGGCAGCAGTTGGTACTTGGTCAATCGTTAATCTTATCTTCGCATTACTCTCAGCATTATCTGCAGCATATGTACTAATCTTAAGAAACAACAAGAAATCATGGACACTGGTATCTGCATTAATCGCTCTTGTATCAATCGTAGAATTCATTCTTACTGAAAACATGAGTAACGCTATGGGTTTAACTGACAAGTATACTCTGATTATGGCAGTAATGGCTATCGCATCTCTTGGTTCATTAATCATGAACTCAAAAGATGAAGAATCAGAAACTGAAGAAGCTTAATAAACAGTTAACGACAATCTTTACATATATGAATTACGGTTATCATTTCTCCTGATAACCGTTTTTCTTTTCATAAAAAAAGAACTGATTGCTCAGTTCTTTCAATGCATTAAATGTTCTTGGATTATTCCTGAGGTTCTTCAGGAGTTTCAACTGGTGCTTCTTCAACAACTGGTGCTTCAGCAGGAGTTTCAGCAGGTGCATCAGTATTGAGCACTTTCTTTAAGCCTTCAACACCGGCTTCAGCGATAGTGATTGTCTTAGCCTTAGCCTTGTTGATGGTTTCCTTGACTTCTGGTTTTTCCATGTAGTCATTGATCTTATTGCCTAAATCCTTTAAGAATGAAGCTGTATTCTTGTATACATCAGTTTCTTTCAGTTTTTCGAATTCAGCCATTACATCTTTAGACAGGCTGTCGATTGTAGGTGAAGCTTTTGCCTCTCTTGTTAAACCATCAATCTTTTCCTTAGTGTAATCTACAGCTTCCTGAGATTTAGCTTTAACCTTATCAAGGAATTCATCAAGTTTTTCATCATCCTTAACGCTGTCGATAACGTCGTTGATTTTCTTCATGGAAGTATCGATTGCTTCCTGAGTCTTCTTAACTAATTCATCAGCTTTAGCTGCGATATCGCTGTCCTGTAAATCTTTGGTTTTTTCTGCAACATATTTACCAAGTTCTTCAACATTCTGCTGCATTTCTTTCATAGTGTCTTCAAATTTTGTCATTGTAAACACCTCCTTTAGAAATATTATACGATTAAGAAAAAATCGTTGTAAATAATTGAGGGTACATTTTAGCACTCAATTCGTAAACGTTTACATATCGTTTATGGTAGTTTAGATATTGTTAATATATATTTGTACTACAGCACTTTAAAATAGGGTAAAATAAATTATATGTACAGAAGAGGCGGTTGGGGATTTTTCCCGTTTATATTTATATTCTTTGCGTTTGGTATTGTGGGTGACATTCTAGGTGGTGCTTTCAATATCCTTTTTGCGTTAATGCAGCTGGCTATACCGGCACTGGTAATCTATTTTATTTACAGTGCCATCAAATCAGCGAATAATGAAAGTACTTCTCAGAACACTTATTCTTCCAGAAGATCTTCAAGAGTAAGAAGAAAAGACACAACGACGACTGTCACCAACAATAATCAGAAAAAGATTGATGCAGCATTAAGTGATTATTTCGCCAAGAATGACAAGATGCTGATAACGGATAATATTTACTTTGCCAATAAGAATAATCAGTTTGTATCTTATGACAAGATGCAGGTTTTCTATTACGATGAAGAAATATGTACCTTAAAGGAATTATCATCCGCATATCCTGATTTATATACCGAGATTATGGTCTTACTCAACAAGTTTGCCAAGAAGGGATATGAACCTCAGAAAGAGACAAAGAAAGACAGTAAGGAAAAACAGGCAACCAAGCCTAAACAGACAGTCAAGCCTAAATCAAAGGCTGATACCTTTATAGATCAGATACAGAATCTCAATGACAATATTGAAAATGTCGATATAACCAATGGTCTAAATCAGACATGTGATCTTCTAAAGAGAATTGAGTTAGTCGATAAGGAAGACGGTAAGGAAGATGAAAAGCTCAATAAGCTTTATGAATATTATCTTCCTATACTTACAGGTATTCTTGATGACTACAAGCGTCTTTCTTCATCACCTATCAAGGGAGAAGATTTCAAGAAGTGTGAAACACAGCTTATCAAGACCCTTAATCTGATTAACCAGGCTTTAGTTACTATCGCTGAATCCTTACATGATAATGACTATATGAATCTTAATGCGGATATGTCGACGCTTGAATCTTTATTAAAGAAAGATGGATATACTGAGTCACCTTTCAAGGAGAATAAGAATGGCTGATAACAATAACCTTGATATGTTCAAACTGGCTGAAGAAGTAGCCAGACAGAAAGAGAAAAACAGTGTCAATGAAGATGAAGTGATTGATGCGATTTTTTCTAGTCTTGACAGTGTGACAAGGCAGACAGACTATACCGTCAATACTGATACTGCTGCCCATGTCATTAGACCGGTACTTCCCAGAAGTGTCGGGGATTATACCACGAGATATGAAGCCTACAGAGCACTTGTAGAAGCTGTATCATACGGCACCAATAATGTTGAAGAATATGTAAACGGTCATAAGGCAGCTTTAAATGACTGCAGTAATGAAGTCTTCAACAAACGTAAAAACCTTTCGATATATGAAAATGAACTCAACAGAAAGCTTTCTGAATATGTAACCAATAATGACTTGTACAAGAAGGGTTATTATGATGGAATGTTTTATGCGGTAAAGGCTTTAAAGAGATCTAAGGAAATGGCTATGGAAAATATGGCTAAAGAATTGAGGAAAGAATTATAATGGCATCTGTTCATGAAGAAAAAGAAAAAATGCTGGCGGATTTCTTCTCCAAGAAGAGAAGTTTTTCCAATATCTATAATGATTCTACAGACATTCTGAAGTTTACGGAAAATGAACTGAATTCATTAATGGCTGAAAATCAGAAACAGATTGAAGAGATGTCTAAAGAATTCGATTATTCTGATGAAGATCTGAAGAAACTCAAAAGTGAAATTGAAAAAGACTTCAATGTGAAGATTGAGACTCCCGAAACGGTTGTGATGGGTAAGGCTTCCAAAGAAGTATTCAATAATATCTATGAAGATTTAAAGAGAATGGTCATCGGTGAAGATGAAGCCTGTAAGGATTTTGTGACAGCCTTCAGAAGACCTTACGTTATCGGTTCAGATCCTAAAAAGATCAGAAACTCTGTTCTATTGACCGGAAGTAACGGTACAGGCCGTCACATGATGGTCAACAGTATGGCCACCTTATTGAAACAGTATGGCTTAACGACATCTTCAGAAGTATTTACACTTGATATGTCAAGATATCAGTCAAGCTCACAGGAGATCCTGTTCTTACAGGATATCTATGTAGCCTTAAACGGCAAGAACCCGATTATCATCGTTGAAAAGTTTGAAGAATCTTCTCCTATCTTTAACAGAATGCTGACACAGCTCGTCCTAGAAGGAGAATGTGATTTAAATAAACGTTATACTCTTAAGAATAATCAGCTGATCGAAGCTACTTCAACCTTATCAGGTAATATCATCGATTCTTTAAGCGGTAATAATAAGACACTGGTATTCATATCTGAACTTAAGACTTCCAAGATTATGGATGTCTTCGGTAAGGCCTTTATCGATAAGATTGAAGACAAGGTACAGACTCAGAAACTTGATGAAGAATCTTTAAAAATCATTATTGAACAGCTTGTTGATTCATTGATCAAACGCTGTGAAGGACAGCTGGAACTTAAAGTGGAATGCGATCCATCCATAAATGATTATCTCAAGAGTATCTATGAACCTAATGATGGTATTGATTCAATTACACCTGTCGTATCAAGAATCTATAATATTCTGGTAAATATCACATTAGAAAATGATAACCTTGAAAATATCAAGTTATCCTATGATGAAAAACTTGTCGCATCATTTAATGAAAAAGTTGAGAATATCAGTCTTCAGGATGATACAAGTAAGGAAAGAGAAGATATACAGAAAGAACTGGATGATATCGTTGGACTTGAAGAAATAAAGAAATATTTATTATCTTTAGAAAATCTCATCAAGATCAATCAGATCAGAAAACAGAAGGGTTTAAAGACCAATGAAATCTCCAAACATATGATCTTTACAGGTAATCCTGGTACCGGTAAAACCACTATCGCAAGACTCGTATCGCGTATGATGAAGGCCTGTGGAATACTTGAACAGGGTCAGCTTGTTGAAGTAACTCGAGCCGATCTTGTAGGTAAGTATGTAGGTCATACTGCACCTTTAACAATGCAGGTAATTCAGTCAGCTTTAGGTGGTGTCCTCTTTATTGATGAAGCCTATTCTTTATATCGAGGAAAGGATGATTCCTTTGGACTTGAAGCTATTGATACTTTAGTCAAGGCGATGGAAGATCATCGTGATGATCTGATTGTAATATTAGCCGGTTATACCAAGGAAATGTCTGAATTCCTGGAGGCTAACTCAGGTCTTAAATCAAGATTTGCGAATATCATTGAATTCCCTGATTATACAGGAGAAGAACTGATGAAGATTGCCAAGTCAGTAGCCAAGGGTAAAGACTATATCATTGATGAAGAATGTACCAATCCTTTACGTGATTACTTCACTCTGGTACAGAGCCGTAACGATAAGAATTCCGGTAATGGACGTCTGGCAAGAAATCTCGTAGAAGAAGCTATCTTAAATCAGTCAAAGAGAATACTTGAAAGTTCTGATGAAGAAGGAATGAATGTCCTGAAACTGGAAGACTTTAATCTTAATTAAGCGAATGGTCGAAAGACCATTTTCTTATAATATAATATAAATAATGATGAAACGCTGTTTTATTCTTTTTGTGATATTTCTCATGTTGTGTGGATGTAAGGGAAATACATACACAGATGATTCGGAAAAGAGTACCTATCCTGATTCGCCTGCGGTGACTAGAGATGAAATTCTTCTCAGCGATTTTTCCTATGATAATCTTGATGGAGGAATTGTCTATCTCAACTATTCGCAGAAGAGTAAGGGATATATCGGCGTAGCCTTAAAGGAAGAGATGGAAAAAAAGGTAAAGATCAGGATTATCAAGGATGATATGACCTATACCTATGATGTCAATGGGACAACGATGAAAGCCATACCTTTACAGATGGGGGATGGAACATATACGGTAAAGATCTTTGAACAGATAGAAGGTGATCAGTATGCCCTGATACTGACAAATGATATAGGCGTATATATGGACAGTGAATTCTCGGTATATCTGTATCCCAATCAGATTGTCGATTATGATATAAATTCGCTGGTTATCGATAAATCATTTGAAGTTACGGATGGATTAACCAATGATCTTGATCGAATATACAGTCTGTTTGTCTATGTCTTAGATCTTATGACCTATGATAAACAGAAGGCAGAATATGTAAAAACGGTATATGTCTTACCGGATCTTGATGAAGCTATTACTACCGGTAAGGGAATCTGTTTCGATTATGCCTCATTACTTGCGGCCTTATGCCGTATTCAGCATATTCCCGCAAAGGTAATTGTGGGATATACCGATATTGAATATCACGCATGGTGTGAGATTTATCTGGAGAATGAGGGATGGATAAATCCTAAAGTATATTTCAATGCTGCTTCATGGTCTCTTGTCGATCCGACATTTGCGGATAGTGGATCAGATTATACCGGAAGATACGATGAAGTTTATCACTATTAAGGGGGACTTATGGAAAAACTCAGTTTAAATGAAAAATATCTGTTTACTCAGCAGTTATCTACTGTACTTGATTCAGGTATGAGTATTGAAGAAGGATTAATGATACTTGCGGAAGATCATAATTCTCTGATATCTGATATATCAAAGAAACTTTATGATGATATCCTGCACAATGGAACATTCCTGAAAGCCTGTGAAGACAGTGATATCTTTGATGAATACTTCTTAGCCATGGTTAAGATCGGCGAAGTAAACGGAAGACTTGATTCGATTATGAAGAATCTTTCTGATTACTATCAGCGTAAGGAAGAAAGTGACAACAGAATAAGAGAAGCAATAACCTATCCTATAGCTTTAATTGCGATGATGGATGTGATTGTGGGTATTCTTTATTTCCAGGTTTTCCCGGTATTCTTCAACATCATGCGTAAGACCGGATTAAGTTCCAATTCAACATCTTTACAGCTCATGAATATCGCCAGAAGCTTTGCGTTAATCTTCTTTGTGGTATTAACGGTAATTCTTGTACTGTCTTTAATCTATGTACTGATCAAGAAGTTCAATAAGAAATCAGATATTGACACAAAGCTTATGGAAATGTTTCCGTTCACCAGAAATATCTATGATGATGTCTTACTATCAAGAATTACCTATGCCTTATCAGTCTTTACATCAAGCGGATATCCTTTAGAAGAAGCGGTCAAGTTTTTACCGTCTCTGGTAAGTGATTCAAAGATGGAAGATAAACTGAATAAGGTTATCGATATGATAAGTAAGGATGTTCCTTTATATGAAGCTTTTGAAGAAAGCGGACTGTATGATGGAATGGACCTGAGTATTCTTACTTTGGGCTTAAAAGCCGGTAAACAGGAAAATACCTTTAAGAAACTTGCGGATATTGTAGAAGACAGGTCTTCCAATAAGATTGCCGCTTTTACATCTCTGGTTGAACCGGTACTTATCGGTGTCCTTTCTTTAATGGTTGGTCTGATATTACTGGCTATAATGCTTCCATTAATTTCAATACTTTCTTCTCTGGGGTAAATGATGCGTAGACAGATTGTTTCTTTACTGCTGTTTCTCTTATGTGCCGTAATACTGTTTATGGGTTTTAACAGTATCTCAAGTTCTTCTTCGTCAAGTGATCTATCAAGAGTTGAAGACAGCTTAAGAAAAGGGATTATCGAATGTTATGCGATTGAAGGAAAATATCCGGAGTCTTTAGACTACTTAAGAGAAAACTACGGTGTCTATTTTGATGAAGAATCATATCAGCTTCACTACAGGTATCTTGGAGCCAATATGATGCCTGAGCTGATGGTCTTTGAAAAAGGGGGTAAGTGATGAAAAAACATAACGATCTTTCCCGCTTATTTTCAATGTTATTATTGCTGGTACTGACTGTATCAGTCTTTATGATTCTTTTGTATGAAGTAAATGTCTATAAGAATATCACCAGTGTAAATGATGTGTCTGATAATGATCACATTCCTTATGCCTATCTCGTTCAAAGATTAAGAAGGGCGAAGACGATAGGGGTTAATGATGATGTCTTAGAGATACATGAAGAAAACAGTGTGACTTATATCTATTTATATGAAGGATATCTGAGAGAACTTACGACATTAGAGGGATATCAGTTTGATAAGACTTATGGCGATAAACTGTTTGAACTGAATGGTTTTAATGTGTCTAATGATGATAAGACTGTAAAGCTTGAATATACCAGTGTTGAAGGTAATACAAAGAATCTTACGTATTCTTATAGAGGTGGACAGTATGAATAAGAAGTCTTCATCCTTTACATATCTTCTTGAATATCTGGCAGTCATACTGCTGTATATGCTGGGATCTTTAGTAAGTGTTCATCTATTGGCTTTGTCATATCATACAAACGATATGGCAAACCGTAAGAAACTGGCTATGGAATATGCGAGTGAATATATTGAAGGCGGTACCTATAAGATCGATACATATCATCTTGATGATTCTTTTAATGTAAATGATAACGGTGAATATACCGTTGAAGTTAAAGAAGTAAATGAAGGTCATACATATATGAATATAAGTATTACCTATAATAACGAAGAACTGATATCGATACCGTTTAATGGAGGATCTGATGAATAAAGATAAAATGAAGATCAATACCGGTATAGGTATTCCGAGTATGCTGATAATATTTGTCATACTGGCGATGTGTGTAATATCTTTAGTTTCCTATCTTACAGCTGTAAACAATAAGACAGCTGTCGAAAGAGAATATTCCTATGTTTTGGGGTATTATAAAGCTGAAGAGAATAACCTTTATGAATTATCCTTAAGTGAAGGGGATATGAGTGTTAAAAGTGAAATAGTAAATGGTACATATCTTGTGTGTGAAAGAGTAAACGGTACGATAAATTACAGTATTGTGGAGGAATAAGATGGAATACGATGTTAAAGAAATATTAAGAGATTCTGTAGAAAAGGGGGCTTCTGATATATTTATCATTGCCGGTTCTCCTTATGCCTTTAAGATTAAGGGACATATTGTAAGACAGAGTGAAGAGAAGCTTAACTTTAAGGATTGTGAAAATATCATTTCTCAGATATACGAACTTAATCCTCATGAAGACTACAATCATTTCAAAGAGACTGGTGATGATGATTTTTCATTTTCTGTATCTGGAGTTGGAAGATTCCGTGTAAATGCCTATAAACAGCGTAATTCAGCGGCGGCAGTATTACGTGTAGTAAACTTTGGTATTCCTGATCCTGCAGCCTTACATGTACCTGAAGAAGTAATGGACTTATGTGAAGAAGATAAGGGTATGATCCTGGTTACAGGTCCTGCAGGAAGCGGTAAGTCTACAACCTTAGCGTGTATGATAGATAAGATCAATATGGAAAGAAATGCCCATATTATTACTCTGGAAGATCCTATTGAATATATTCATAATCATAAGAATTCATTGGTATCTCAAAGAGAAATCTATCACGATACAAAAGACTATTTAAGCGCCCTAAGAGCGGCACTAAGAGAAACACCTGAAGTAATCCTTTTAGGAGAAATGAGAGATACAGAAACGATTCAGGCAGCGTTAACTGCGGCTGAGACCGGTCATCTTATCTTCTCTACACTTCATACTTTAGGTGCCGTAAATACGATTGACCGTATCATTGATTCCTTTGAAAACAATCAGCAGCAGGTACGTGTACAGTTGTCTGAAGTATTATGTGCCGTTGTATCCGAAAGACTGGTTCCTGCCATAAACGGTGGATATGTTCCGGTATTTGAAGTAATGAGAGTAAATACAGCTGTTAAAACCCAGATCAGGGAAAACAGACTGCACATGATAGAAAATACAATGGCAGCTAGTAAGGGTGAAGGAATGCTGATGATGGATGATTCTTTACTTGATTCTTATAAGAAAGGATTAATAAGTAAGGAGACAGCTTTGAATTTTGCGAGTCATCCGGAAACTCTTTCAAGAAAGATGTAAATAAAGCTATAATTAAAAAGTATGAAGAAGGATGTAATCTATATTTCTTTATTTGGTGGTTTTACTATCACTTATAAGGGAGTGACAATTGATGTTCAGGAACATCTGGGCAAGAAGCTTGTCAATCTTTTTGAAGTGCTGGTAATGAATCATGGTAAGGAAGTATCCAGTTCTTCTTTAATTGATATGTTCTGGGAAGATTCTGATGATCCAAGAAACTCCTTGAAGTTTTCTATCTTCCGTTTAAGAAAAGCGTTGGATGAGATAGATATCCTTAAAGGTTTAAATCTTATAAAGACTTCAGAAGATGGATATATGTTAGAGAATGAATATGATTATTCTATCGATACAGAAACTTTTGAAAACTATTATAAACAGATCAAAAACATTTCTGAGTTTGATGTCAAAGAATATAAGACAGGTTTAAAGATTGTCTCTTTATATAAGGGAAGACTCTTCTGTAATCATCGTTCAGCTTTAGTAACAACCATTGAATCAGAAAGACTGTCTTCAGAGTTTGCCAATACGATTGTAATGATGAGTGTATATCTTTTAAAGAAAGAAAAATATGAAGATATGATGAGACTCAATCACTCAGCTATCGTTATTGAACCATTCTATGAAGGTTTACATTACTACTATATTAAAGGTCTTATAGAAACAAAGGATTATCATCGCGCCTTACAGTACTATGATGAGATTAATGAGAGATTCTATAATGAACTGGGTACAGGTTTATCTCCACAGTTCAAGTCTTTATATAACGTTATCAATCAGGAAGAAAAAGAAGAGGAAAAGAAAGACATTGATAATGTCAAAGAAGAGATTGAAGAAAGTATTGATAATACCGGTGGTTTCTACTGTACATATGATATGTTCAAATATATCTATGAACTGACACTTAAAAATGCGAAAAGAGAAGGTAAAAACTGTTATCTTTTATTACTTAGTCTTGCGGGAGATACATCGGTTGAAGAAAGAGTTACGATGTCTAACCGTGCAAAAGATATCATTACGGAAAGTATCAGATCAAACGATGTCTTTACCCGTATCAACAACAATCAGTTTGTGACATTACTGGTATGTAAGGGTGAACTTGATGATGTCTATATCGTAGCTCAGAGAATTACTTCAAGATTCTATAAAAAGTATTCACCTAAGAAATACAGAATGAATTACAGTGCTAAGAAGGTAAGTTAATTACCTTGAATCCAAAGCAATAATACAATAATATCAGCACAGATTTTCAGCGTATTCTGATCTGTGCTTTTTATATGGAATAAAATCGAATTTAGTAGAACTTCTACTAAATCTCTTCAGTTTGTTTAATTTCTTGGACTCAGTTCATAAATTACCTTTTTCTTTTTATAATAAAAATATAAGGCAGGTAATATATCATGAGAAAATATGTGATTGCGATTGATCAGGGTACAACTTCGAGCCGCTGTATCGTTTTTGATGAGAAACAGAAGGTAGTAAAGAAAGCCCAGAAAGAAATAGAAAACTTCTTCCCTCATCCAGGATGGGTAGAACAGGATGCCAATGAGATCTGGCTTTCGGTCTTATCCGTACTTTCCCAGGTTTTTGCGGATGGGGAAATAAAACCGGAAGAGATAGTATCTATCGGTATCACCAATCAAAGAGAGACAACAGTTATCTGGGACAAGGTAACAGGTATACCTGTATATCATGCGATCGTATGGCAATCAAGACAGACCTCAGATATTGTACAGAAGTTAAAGGATGATGGCTATGAACCTTTAATCAAGGAAAAGACAGGTCTTGTCTTAGACCCATATTTTTCCGCATCCAAGATAAAATGGATCAGAGATAACGTTAAAGGTGTAAAAGATAATCCTAATCTTCTGTTTGGAACAATTGATTCATATCTTTTATGGAAACTTACCTGCGGTGAGGTACATGCCACCGATGTGACTAACGCTTCAAGAACATTATTATTCAATATACATACTTTAGACTGGGATGATGAATTACTGAAGATATTTGATATACCTAGAAGTATGTTGCCTGAAATAAAAGATACATCAGGATTCTTTGGATATGTTGATTCAAGACACTTCTTTAACTATACCTGTCCGATAAATGCGATGGTCGGTGACCAGCAGGCAGCTCTTTTTGGAGAAGGCTGTTTTGAAAAGGGAGATATCAAGAATACCTATGGTACAGGTGGATTTATATTAATCAATACCGGAGATAAAGAAATAATATCCGATAACGGCTTATTATCAACTGTCGCCTGGAAGATAAAGGATGAAGTAAAGTATGCCTTAGAAGGCTCGATCTTTGTATCGGGATCTTTAATACAGTGGTTAAGAGACGGACTGGAGTTTTTTGATGATGCGGCTAAGACCGAAAGTATCGCTAGTGAAGTAGAAGATTCTGGTGGTGTCGTAATTGTTCCTGCCTTTACAGGGCTTGGTGCTCCTTACTGGAATGATAAATGTCAGGGTGCAATATTTGGTCTTACAAGAGGTGTAACCTATAAACATCTTGTACGTGCAGCCTTAGAATCAATGGCTTATCAGTCCAAAGATTTAATCGATCTTATGAAGAAAGATTCAGGAAGTGAGATACATCAGTTAAAAGTAGATGGTGGTGCCTCCAATAATAAATACATCTGTCAGTTCCAGTCGGATATCTTAAGAATGCCGGTTGTTAAACCTTTAAATGCGGAGTCTACGGCACTTGGTGCCGCAAGACTTGCGGGACTTGAAGCGGGATTCTACTCTAAAGATGACTTTAAGGATGAAGAAGCCATTACCTATAATCCGTCAATGGATACAGATAAGGTTGAAGAACTCTATAAGCGCTGGCTGAAGGCTGTAAATTCGACGATCAGTTTCTGATATGGCAGTATATAAAACCGGAGAACTTGCGAAAAAGGCTAATGTCACTATAAGAACTATCAGATATTATGATTCGATAGATCTTTTAAAGCCGTCCAGGATCATGGATAACGGATATCGTTTATATGATGATAACGATTATCTTAAACTGCAGAAGATCTTATGTTTAAAATCATTGGGCTTTGAACTTGATGACATCAAGACAATGACGGCGACAGATAACTATACTTCATTTAATGAAGCCTTACATTATCAGTTACTGGCAATAGATAAAAAGATAAACAGTTTAAAATCATTAAAGGAAAGTATAAGTGATATCTCTAGGTCTATGGATACGGATAAGAAACTTGACTGGTCTAAGATGATGAATGCGGTAGAGATGAATAATCTGGAGGCGGATATCATTGAACAGTATAAGAATTCGACAAATATCGATATACGTATAAAACTTCATAGACTTTATTCAAATAATCCTGAATCATGGTTCAAATGGCTGTATAAGAAATTCAGACTGAGAAAGGGTATGAAGGTCTTAGAAATAGGTTGTGGTAACGGATCGTTATGGTTAGAGAACAACGTGAATGATGAGATAGATGTGAGTCTTAGTGATATATCATCGGGAATGATCGAAGACTGTAAGTCAGTATTAGGAGACAGATATCATTACTATGTCTTTGATGCCCATAATATACCGTTTGATGATGAAAGCTTTGATGTGATCATATGCAATCATACATTATTCTATTTAAAGGATATAGATAAGGCTTTAAAGGAAATACACAGAGTATTAAAAAGAAAAGGGATATTCTATTCAACGACTTATTCCGATATTCATATGAAAGAGAATACAGATCTTGTGAAAGAGTTTAATCAGAAAATAAATCTTTCAAGTGTAAATCTCTATGAAAAGTTTGGAATGAATAATGGAGAAGAGATATTAGGAAGACATTTTGATAATGTGAAGATGGATATCTATGATGATTATCTTGAAGTAAGTGATCCTGATGATTTACTTAACTATATACTTTCATGTCATGGTAATCAGAATGAATATCTTAAAGATCATTTAAGTGAATTTAAAGAACTGATTAAAAAGAAATTTAAAAATGGATCTTTTCATATTACTAAACAGGCATGTCTTTTTAAGGCTGTAAAATAAGATAAAATATAATGTAATTTCATGTGGTAACATTAGATTACAATTGGTTACATTTTCTATTTACATTTAATTACATATTTGATAGAATACTCTCGGTAGGAGAATATTTTTTATGCGTTTATATTGTCAGTTCACAGGTGATTATAAAGTCTTATATGATGGGGAAGAAGTAGAGATCATTGAAAATATCACTTCTAAATCCGGAAGACTTTTGGCTATCCTGATGTACGTTGGTGAAGAAGGAATAAGCAGAGAAAAGCTGATTGAGCTTTTCTATGGTGAAGATAAAGATGGAGCTCTTAATTCATTGAAGGTAATGATTTCCAGATTAAGAGATCAGTTAAAGGAAGCAGGATTAAAGTCTGAAGAATATATCAGTTATATAAATAACAGATATAAGTTATCTAAAGACTTAGACTGCTCCAGTGACTTAAAAGAGTTCTATGACAACTGCAAGAGAGCTGCTGCAGTAAGAAGTGAAGAAGAAGCTCTGGTATATCTTAATGGAGCTTTGGATAAAGTTAGTGGTTTAGCCTTTGATGGTATAGAAGATTCCTACTTTAATGAAGCCAAAGAAAAATTCCATTCTGCATATACAGATGTGGTAAGAAGACTGATAGCCTACTATAAATCAGTTAATGATTCTAACAGTGTTATGCAGTGCTGTTTCAAAGTAAGAGCCTTATATCCTTATGAAGATGAATGGGTATTATCGTTCTTAGAAGCTTTAGTACAGACAGGAAGAAACAGAGAAGCCCAGGAAGAATATGAAAGATACAAGAGAAGAATCTTTGATGATACGCTCAATTATCCTGGAGAAGCTTTACAGCAGTATTATGAGATGATCATGAATACCAAGAAGGATGAAGTTACTACTGATGGGGTTTTGGAAGCCTTAAAGTCAGAGAAACCTACTTCAGCATACCGCTGCTCATTTGGAGCCTTTGCGGGTAACTATCATCTTCTCAAGAGAATCATGGAAAGAGAAAAGATCGAATCAACTCTGCTGATGTGCAGTGTGGTTGATGAGAATAATATGCTGGTAGATGAATTTGAAAGTATTCTTAAGGGAATTGATATCTTAGAAAATTCATTGATGTATTCCTTAAGAAAGTCAGATATCATTACTAGATACGGATATGCCCAGATGGTTACATTATTATGGAAGACTCCTAAAGATAATGCACCGGTGGTAATAGATAGAATAAATGAAGCATTTACCCTTCAGAACCGTAATCATAATATTCATGTAGAATATACGATTATTGATGATTCATCTATAATTCCAGAAGAAGACAGATAATTCATATGATCTATTAATCATATAGAGGTATAGTCCCTTATCTGGTTACATAGAATTACATAAAGTTACAAAAAGTTACATAAAGTTACAAATTTCTATTGACATCAGTATATGATAGTCGTAATATAAACTTGCGAGAGCAAAATATGCCCAATGTAGCAAATATGTATATTGAATATATATAGGCTATTTTCAACTTAATAGTTGATAACGTTGTTTGACAATATATT
>JAUNIH010000044.1 GCA_030523555.1 Erysipelotrichaceae bacterium | reverse complement strand
AGAAAGTACTAAAACTCACGAAAGATTCAATAAACCTAAAGTTGCATAATAAAAGACCGGCGTGTGCCGGTCTTTGTCATATTATGAATTGAACGAAATTTCTACACGGTATTCAGGGCTTACGGCGCTGATTAATGGCTGGAAGATTTCCCAAGTCTTCATCTTGGCAAATTCATCAGCCTGATTAAGCAGTGTATCAGTAAGCAGTACTTCTTCCATGGATGCTTTAACGGATTTTTCCAGTTCATTCTGCTGTTCCATGGTAAGTGTTATATCACCGAATGAGAGTAAACCTTTTTCCGTATCTTCAAACTTCATGTTGTCATAATCAATATTCACATACTGTAAGACCGCATGATTGATGGATACAGTAACTATTTTGTCAGTTTCATTCACATCAATATGATTTTCATCAATATCTTTTAAGTCTACAGTATATACACCGGTTCCAGCATAGGTAATATCTTTGGTCTTGGAAAAGATTTCCCAGCCACCTAAGCCTGATTTGGTGATGGTAGTCGCAATTTCTAAAGGCTGTTCCATAACGATGAGTTCCTGATGCTGAGATGCTTCACCAAGGACGGCATCCTTGAAATCAGCAGCGGTATATCCGGCGAATGTTTCCGTAATTACCTGATCGATACTGTCTTTGGCATCTTCAATCGGATTGGATATCGTCTGCGAAGATAACCAGGTATTAAACAGGAAGGATACAACTATACCGGCGATAAGACCGATAATGATTCCGGAGAAGAATCCTTTCTTCTTGGTACCGGCAGCTGCGGCAATGGCGGTACCGGCTAAAGCTGCGACATTGGCGATGTTTTCTTTGTTTTTCTGTTCTTCTGCCAGTCTTTGAGCTTCTTCTGCTTCCTTTTGTTTCTGAGCTTTTTCTTCAGCTTCCTTTTTAGCTTCTTCTTCTTTTCTGATTCTTTCTTCAGTAGCTTCTTTGGCCTTTAAGTCAGCTTCTTCTTTTTTCTTTTTGGCCTTGGCGAGTTCTTCATCCTGTTTGGATGTCTTTTCATTTTTTACCGTCTTGGCACTGGTTTTGACATTGATATCATCAGCCATGATTTATTCCCCCTTCTTTAATTCTTCAAATAAACTGTTGAGCTGTATAAGCGCTTTTTCTTTATCTTCAATAGCCATATATCTAAGTATTAATGTATGTGTATCTTTGGATACATGGGAATATTCAGATAATACATGTATTTTTATTTTAAGTCTTTCGGCGATTTCAAGACATTTTCTGTCTGAGATATTATAGTCATATTCTATCAGGAAATGAAGTCCTGAATCTGCCTCTTTAATTTTAATATGATAGGGACTCTTTTTTAAGTTATCGATGAAGAAATCTCTTGTTTCCTTATACTTTTTTCGCATTCTTGAAATATGTCTTTCATAGTGGTGTTCATTAATGAATCTTGAAAGGATAAGCTGATCTAAAGTTGAGACAGAGCACTGATAGAAACCGAGTTTTTCTTCATATCTTTGAAGTAATTCATCAGGAAGTATCATATAGGCGATACGCATTGAGGAAGATAAGGTAATGGAGAAGGTATTCATATAGATGGTATGTTTCTTATCTAAATCATAAATAGGCGGTACAGGTTTACCTTTCAGACGGAACTCTGAATCATATTCATCTTCAATGATATAGCCTTTATTTTCTCTGGCCCATCTTATCAGTTCATATCTTCTAGATACAGGCATCAGGATGCCTGTAGGATACTGGTGTGATGAAGATACATGAACTACACTGGCTTTACTTTTATTTAATATATTTATATCTATTCCTTTATCATCCATAGGAATGTATTCATAATGACAACTGTTTACTTCATATACTTTGGAAATGGCTTTGTGTCCTGGATCTTCGATAGCGTAGACAATATCTTTATCAAAGAGCTGTACAAGTAATGAATAAAGATATTCACTGCCTGAGCCGATGATGATATTGTTTGAAGAAACATCCATCGTAAAGAAATCTTTTAAATGTTTACTTATCGCTTCTCTTAATTCCAGGCAGCCTTTATATCCCGGTTTGGAAAGGATGATATCTTTATTTTCGGAGATAACTTTTCTTGAGAGTTTTGACCAGATAGAAAAAGGGAATAGTTCGGCATTGTTTCCAAAACTTGAGAAGTCGATATAATCATTATTTATTTCTCTTTCCTTATATATGAGGATATCATTTCTTTCTGTACTGTGTATTATCTCTACTTCACTCACGTAATAGCCTTTCTTTTCGATGGAAGAGATATATCCTTCTATAAGTAACTGGGAATAGGCGTTTTCAATGGTGATTAAAGATACCTCTAACTGAGAGGCAAGTTTTCTTTTGGATGGGAGTTTTTCATGTGCTCTGATATTACCGTTTCTTATATCATTCTTGATACATTCATAGATGTACTGATATAAAGGGATATCAGGATTATCCGGGATATTGTACGTCAGCATAATCTGGTCTTATTAAAATATATGAAACTGGATATTTTTATATGTTCAATATCATTTTATACTATAAACATGAAAAAAGATGCGGTACTTAAACTGTCGATGATATCTTTGATGGCGGCATTAAGCTATGTGGCCTTTACCTATTTAAAGATAAATATACCTTTACCTGGAGGTTCTACAGCTTTTCATCTGGGTAATACTTTCTGTGTTCTGGCTGCCTTATTAATGGGTGGAGTTCCTGGAGGATTAGCGGGAGCTATAGGTATGTCTTTAGCTGATATTATGGATCCTTTATATATCAATGTGGCACCAAAGACGATGTTTCTGAAGTTTATGATAGGACTTGTTACAGGTATACTGGCACATAAGGTGTTTAAGATAAGAAAGCTTGAAGGCAAGGATCTGACATTGAAGGTAGTATTAAGTGCGGCTGGAGGAATGGCGTTTAATGTGATAGGGGAACCATTGTTTGGATATCTCTATTATCAGTTTATTCTTAATATGCCGGATAAGGCAGTAAATACCTTAATGAAATTCAATGCTTTAACGACTGGAGTCAATGCGATACTGGCAGTAATTATTGCGACGATATTATATCTTGCGTTATATAAACGCTTTAAAAACAGTGAAGTTATGAAAAGGCTTTCACCAGAAAACGAATAAAATGGGGCATCTATTGACAGATGCCTTTTATTTTTAGTAAAAAACGGTGTATTTATCAATGTTTTACTGTGAAAATGAAGGGTACTTGTCATATAATTTAATTAAGTAATAATATCTTTTAAAAAGATAAAAAGAGGTAATCTATGTCTAATTTAGTTGATCGCATTTACAGTATTGGGATTGTCCCAGTCATTGCGCTTGAAAGGGTAGAAGATGCTGCTCCTTTAGCACGCGCCTTATGCAAGGGTGGTCTGCCAATTGCGGAAGTAACTTACCGTACAGCAGCCGCTCATGATGCCATGATTGAAATGAAGAAAGCCTGCCCTGAAATGCTGGTAGGTGCTGGTACTGTTCTTACTACAGAACAGGTTGATTCAGCTCTTGATGCCGGTGCAGAATTCATCGTTTCTCCTGGTCTTAATCCAGACATCGTTAAGTATTGCCAGTCCAAGAATGTTCCGGTTATGCCTGGTACAAGCTGTGCAAGTGATGTTGAAAAGGCTTTATCTTTAGGTCTTACAGAGGTTAAGTTCTTCCCTGCAGAACCTAGTGGCGGTATCAAGATGATCTCCGCTCTGGCAGCTCCTTATGGTGCTGTAAGATTCATGCCTACAGGTGGCGTTAATGCCAAGAATCTGATGGACTATCTGTCAAATCCTAAGATTATCGCTTGTGGCGGTACATGGATGATTGACAAGAAGGCTATCAAGGAAGGTAACTTCGACAAGATTGAAGCTTTAACAAAAGAAGCTGTTGAAGCAATGCTCGATATCAAGCTTAAACATGTAGCTATCAATGCCGGTAATGAAGGCAAGGCAGCTGCCGAAATGTTTGCGAAGATCTTCAACGTTGGTACAAGAGAAACATCAAAGGGTTACTTTGCCGGTGATATCATTGAAATCATCGATGAAGCACACGCTGTTGGTACTCATGGCCATATCGGTGTAGGTGTTTCAAGTGTACAGAGAGCTATGGCTTACTACAAGTCACAGGGATTCGAATTTGATGAATCAACTGCGACATATGATGATCGTGGCTATGTTAAGTTCATTTACTTCAAAGAAGAATACTTTGGCTTCAAGGTACATCTTGTAAATAATTAATAATTGGGGGAAAAATTTAAAATGAAAGTTGTTACTTTTGGTGAAATCATGCTGCGTCTTTCCACTCCTGGAAACACTCGTTTTGTTCAGTCTGACAGTTTCGATGTAGTTTACGGTGGTGGTGAAGCCAACGTTGCCGTATCACTGGCCAACTATGGTCATGATGCATACTTTGTATCAAAACTGCCTACTCATGAAATCGGTCAGTCAGCAGTTAACGCTTTAAGAAAATACGGTGTTCATACTGACTATATCGCCAGAGGCGGTGACCGTGTAGGTATCTACTATCTTGAAACAGGTGCTTCTATGCGCCCTAGTAAGGTAATCTATGACCGTGCTAATTCAGCTATCGCTGAAGCTAAGGTTGAAGATTTCGACTTTGATGCGATTATGGAAGGTGCTGACTGGTTCCACTGGTCAGGAATTTCTCCAGCTATCTCTGATAACGCTGCTGAAATCACTAAAGCTGCATGTATCGCTGCGAAGAAACATGGCGTTAAGGTATCTGTTGACCTGAACTTCCGTAAGAAACTCTGGACAAGTGAAAAAGCTCAGTTTATCATGCGTCCATTAATGGAATACGTTGATGTATGTATCGGTAATGAAGAAGATGCTGAACTCTGCTTAGGTTTCAAACCAACAGCTAACGTTGAAAAGGGTGAAACAGGTGCAGAAGGTTACTATCAGATCTTCAAGGAAATGAAAGAACAGTTCGGTTTTGAACTCGTTGTATCTACATTAAGAGAATCATTCAGTGCTACTCATAACGGATGGAAAGCTTTAATCTATGATGGCAAGGAATTCTATCAGTCTAAACGTTATGACATCATGCCTATCATTGACCGTGTAGGTGGTGGTGACTCATTCTCTGGTGGCTTAATCTGTGGTTTACTCGACAGTAACTATGATCCTAAGTACGCTCTTGAATTTGCAGTAGCTGCAAGTGCTCTGAAACACACAATCAATGGTGACTTCAACCTCGTAAGTAAAGCTGAAGTTGCTGCACTTGCCGGTGGTGATGCTTCAGGACGTGTACAGCGTTAAGGAGCTCAAATGGGAATTTTAGATACATTCTCGCTTAAAGGTAAGGTAGCTTTAGTTACCGGAGCATCTCATGGTATCGGTATGGGCATGGCCTCAGCTCTGGCTGAAGCTGGTGCTACACTGACATTCTGCTGTTCAAGACAGTCATCAATGGAAAAAGCCAAGGCTGAATACAAGGAAATGGGTATTGACGCTTTAGGTTTTGTCTGTGATGTTACTAATGAAGAACAGGTACAGGCAATGGTTAAATCTATCAAGGAACAGGTTGGTTCTGTAGATATTCTTGTTAACAACGCCGGATGTATCATGAGAATTCCAATGCATGAAATGTCAACTGAAGACTTCCGCAAGGTTGTTGATACAGACCTGACAGCTCAGTTTATCGTATCCAAAGCAGTACTTCCTGATATGATGGAAAAGAAATCAGGTAAGATTATCAATATCTGTTCAATGATGTCTGAACTCGGTAGAGAAACCGTTTCAGCTTACGCTTCTGCCAAGGGTGGATTGAAGATGCTGACAAGAAATATCGCATCTGAATACGGCAAGTACAATATCCAGTGTAATGGTATTGGTCCTGGCTACATCGCAACATCCCAGACAGCGGCTATCAGATTTGATGAAAACGGTAATCCTACTCCATTCCATCAGTTCATTATCGCCAAGACTCCAGCCGAAAGATGGGGCACACCTGAAGATCTCCAAGGAGCAGCGGTTTTCCTGGCATCCAAGGCAAGTGATTTCGTCAACGGTCAGATTCTTTACGTTGATGGTGGTATTATCGCTTATATCGGTAAACAGCCAAGTTAAGATTATTCAAAATATTTACAAACTAAAAGCTCGAGTGATCGAGCTTTTAAATTTCTGTATTGCACTTTTTATTCTGTGACATCTCTATGATGCCTTCTATTCCATATCTTGCCATACTATCAACTGCTTCCTTCGTATAGAAAGCCATATGCTGAGTCATGATGACATTACGGAACTGATGCAGATAGAAGAGATCTCTGGCCTTAATGATATCAGTACGACGGTCATTATGGATAATACCTTCTTCACCTTCAATCGTATCCATACCGATGGCACCTATCTTTTCGTTTTCGATACCATCTATCAGGGCTTCTGAATCACACAGACCACCTCTAGCACAGTTGATGAGGATGACACCATCTTTCATTTTATTAATGGCTTCAGCATCTATCATATGATAGTTTTCATCAGTCAATGGGATATGCAGTGTAATAATATCACTCACTTTATATAGTTCATCAAGAGACATATATGTGACATCTTGCAGATCCTTTTTAGGATATGGATCATAGGCAACTATTTTACAGCCGAATCCTTTGAGGTTCTTTACGACCTGACAGCCTATCTTTCCGGTACCGATGATACCTACTGTCATATTGCGCATTTCTTTACCTCTTAGACCGTTGAGGGCGAAGTCATTTACCTGTCCTCTCCACATTGCCTGTTTATAATGTCGCATACACATCAGCATCATCATGATGGTAAAATCAGCTACTCCGTTAGGATCATAGGCGGCATGACATACTCTTATTCCGTATTTATGTGCTGCATCTAAATCAATATGATTGAAACCGATGGTTCTGGTGGAAAAATATTTAATACCGTTATCTTTCCATTTTGATAATATTTCATCGTTTATTCTTGCCTGTCCTAAAGTTGATACACCATCGCATCCCAACACAAAGTCAGCATTGTCTAAGGATGGAACTTCTGAATGAAGTATAAGTTCACAGTTATTAAGTCTGGCATATTTATTGAGAAATTCTATTTCATCATTTCTTGTTTCGTAGACACAGATTTTCATGGATTACTCCTTTGTCGACAATATCATTATATATAAAAAAGATGGCGGGTTAACGCCATCTAAAGGAAGTCAATAATAAATATATTATACTTTTTCAACAGGGAAGTTGAAGTATCCTACGACATTGTTGTAGGAGATGTCATGTATCAGCATCTTCAGTGCATCTTCATCTTCTGGATATTCACCCTTGTTTACATAGTCAGCGATGAGGTTAACCATGATTCTTCTGAAGTATTCATGTCTTGGGTAAGATAAGAAACTTCTTGAGTCTGTCAGCATACCTACAAAGTTACCCAGGATACCATCTGATGCCAGAGTAGTCATCTGATCAATGATACCTTTCTTATGGTCATTGAACCACCATGCGGAACCCTGCTGGATCTTGCCCTGAACGTCTTTCTGGAAGGCAGACATCTGGGTAACGATAGCGGCGTTATCTACTGGGTTTAATGAATAGATGATAGTCTTTGGAAGGATATCTTCTTCATTGAGAAGGTCTAGGAATGCGGCAACTGTAGAAGTAGAACTTAAGGAGTTGATCGCATCATAACCTGTATCTGGACCTAACTTACCATACATGTTGGAGTTGACGTTACGGATTGCGCCGTAGTGTAACTGCATGCCCCATCCATACTTAACGTATTCTTTAGCGTGTTCTTTTAAGAATGCGCAGATGAACTTGGTATTTTCATCATCAGTGATAGGTTCATCATTGAATCTCTTGGCAATGATAGCTTCAAGTTCTTCTGGTGTAGCCTTTAAGGCTTTAACGGTAACGAGGGCGTGGTCACTTGCGCGGCAGCCCATTTCATTGAAGAAGGCAACTCTTTTCTTTAACGCTTCAATGAGTGTTGCGTAAGAATTGATTGTCATACCAGCTGCAGCTTCTAAGGTCTTGATATAGCTCTTCCAGTTAGGATCAGTGATATTCATGGCCTTGTCTGGACGATATGCTGGTAATACCTTGGTAGTGAAGTTTTTGTCTTCTTTGATAATCTTATGATATTCAAGAGAATCAGCTGGATCATCTGTAGTACATACCAGTGTAACATTAGAATCCATGATCAGATTCTTTGTAGAGAACTTAGGATCTTTCAGTTTTTCATTACATTTTTCCCAGATAGCTTCCCAGGTCTTTTCACATAATGGTTCATAGATTCCAAAATATCTCTGTAATTCAAGATGAGTAAATGAGTATACAGGGTTACCGATGGAACGTTCCAGGGTTTTAGCCCAGTAATGGAACTTTTCCTTGTCATCACCATCACCGGTGATATACTTTTCAGGTACACCGCAGCCTCTCATCATACGCCACTTGTAGTGGTCACCGAAGTTGTTTTCGCAAAGCCACAGACGCGTGATATTTTCGAAATGTTTGTCTTCGGCAATCTCTTTAGGAGACAGATGGCAATGGTAGTCTACAATAGGAAGACCCTTGCAGTAGTCATTATAAAGACGCACAGCTAAAGGACTTTCCAGCAGATAGTTTTCAGACATGAAGTTTGACATAATTATTTACCTTTTTAACCTTTTCCGATTAATTTCATTGTAGTAAAAATCATGTTAAATGTGAATGACATATAATAAAAAATATCATTTAAAATGGTAATATTATTTATAGATAAAATAATATCTGGAGGTAATAATTTATGGAACAGCTTAATGCGAAGATGACTAATCCTAAAAAGAGACCAGTCGTTGTGATGCAGTATGGCGAAGGTAACTTCTTAAGAGCCTTTGTTGAATACATGATTGATCTGGCTAATGAAAAGGGACTGATGGATGCCGGTGTAGTACTCGTTAAACCTATTCCTTTTGGATCATTGGAAAGATTTGATCAGCAGGATAATCAGTATACTTTACAGTTAAGAGGCAGAGTAAACAAGGAAGAATACGTTGAAACCAGACAGATAACCTGTGTTACTGATACTACATGTCCATTTGATGACTATGACAAGTATATCTCTTATGCCAAGTGCGATACTTTAAGATTCATCGTATCCAATACTACTGAAGCAGGTATCGTATATCATGATACAGATAAGTTTGAAGAAAAACTGGATGTTACATATCCTGCAAAACTGACTCAGTTCCTCTATGAAAGATACAAGGCATTTGATGGAGCTTATGATAAGGGGCTGGTAATGCTGCCGGTAGAACTGATTGATGATAACGGTATTGAATTAAAGAAATGCGTTAAGAATTATATCAAGCTGTGGGATATGGAAGCGGGTTTTGAAAAGTGGATTGATGAAGCGTGCGTATTTACTTCAACCCTGGTAGACAGAATCGTTACCGGTTATCCAAGAAATGAAGCTGAAAAGATCTGGGAAGAACTCGGATATAAGGATGAACTCTTGGATACAGCTGAGCCATTCGCATTATGGGTAATTGAATCAGAAAAAGATATTTCCAAGGAATTACCTTTAGATAAAGCACTTGAAGGTAAAGAAGGTATGAATGTTATCTTTACTGATAATCAGAAACCATACAAACAAAGAAAAGTAAGAATCCTAAATGGTGCTCATACTTCATTTGTACTGGCTTCATATTTAAAGGGTAATGATTATGTCAACCAGTCAATGAATGATGATATCGTAAGAGATTTCATGATGAAGACCATTCATGAAGAAGTTATTCCTACACTGACTTTACCTAAGGCAGATCTTGAAGAATTTGCGGATGCGGTTGTCGACAGATTCAATAACCCATTCATTCAGCATGCCCTTCTTGCGATTTCACTTAACTCTGTAAGTAAGTGGAAGGCAAGATGTATGCCTAGCTTCTTAGGATATGTAGAAAAGTTTAATAAACTTCCTGAACATCTTACATTCTCATTAGCGGCTTTAATGGCTTTCTATTCAGGAAAGACGATGGCAGATGGTGTTATGTATGCGGTAAGAGACGGCCAGGAATATGAAGTCAAGGATGATGTTGCCGTACTGGAATTCTTCCTTGCAGAATCTAAGAAACCTGTAGCTGAATTTGTACACAATACATTGACCAATACTTCATTCTGGGGTCAGGATCTGACTGCTGTAGCAGGTGCTGAAGCCAAGATTGTTGAGTACCTTGATACCATCCAGAAAGAAGGTATGGGCAAGGCTCTGGAAAAATATTTCGCATAGGAGTACAGATTAATGAAAATTGCGATGATCAATGAGTTCTCTCAGGCTTCAAAGAACGATACTGTTTTAACAGAACTCAAAAAAGTAGTAGAACCTATGGGACATACTGTATACAATACCGGTATGTCTACAGAAGAAGCACCTTTACAGCTGGGTGAACCTGGATATCTTACATATCTCAATATCGGTGTACAGGCAGCCATCCTGTTAAACTCAAAGGCAGTTGACTTTGTGGTAACAGGCTGCGGTACAGGTCAGGGTGCACTTATGGCCTGCAATATGATGCCTGGTGTTGTATGCGGATACTGTATCGATCCTTCTGATGCGTATCTCTTCTTACAGATCAATAACGGTAATGCCTTGGCTTTACCTTATGCCAAGGGTTTTGGCTGGGGTGCAGATGTAAACCTCAGGATTACTTTTGAAACAGCGTTTGGCTCACCTAAGGGTATGGGCTATCCTGCGGAAAGAAAAGAATCACAGAACCGTAACGCTGCCAAGCTGGTGGAAGTAAAGGAAGCTGTGTCTAAACCATTACTTGATGCCTTAAAGGCAATGGATCAGGATATCGTTAAAAAATCATTCACGTCTAGATTCTTAGAATGTTTCTATGAAGGTTGTCAGGATGATGAGATTAAAGCGTTTGTCGATTCATACGTTAAATAATTCATATATCACTTATAAAGAACATATAGTATTTTAAGAGTCAGGTTATGCCTGACTCTTCTTATAGAATATAATGTAATTAAGGACAGAATATGTCAAAGTTTATGAGGAGATAATGTTATGAAAAGTTCGTTCCGCTGGTATGGCAAGGATGATCCGGTATCTTTAGAGTACATAGCGCAGATTCCGGGTATGCGTTCGATTGTTACGGCTGTATATGATGTAAAGCCGGGAGAAGTATGGCCTGAAGAATCTCTGGAGTGGATTAAGAATGAGTGTGAAAAATACGGACTGGTTTTTGATGTGGTAGAATCCATTCCGGTTACAGAAGATGTAAAGCTGGGAAGAGGAGAAAGAGACAGACATATCGATAACTATATTGAGAATATAAAAAGATGTGCGAAGTATGGGGTTAAATGTATAACCTATAATTTCATGCCGGTCTTTGACTGGACGAGAACACAGCTTGACAAGAAGGCGGATGATGGTTCTACGAGTCTTGTCATGTACTGGGATCAGATGAAGGGACTTGATCCTTTAAAGGATGATATTCATCTTCCGGGATGGGATTCAAGTTATACGCAGGATGAGGTAAGAGAACTTATTAAGGCTTATCAGGAAATAGGTGAAGAAGGTTTATGGAAGAATATTGAATACTTCTTAAAGAAGATTATTCCGGTGGCTGAAGAGTGTGATGTGAAGATGGCTTTACATCCTGATGATCCGCCATATCCGATCTTTGGTTTACCTAGAGTTATTACCTGTGAAAAGAATCTTGACAGGTATCTTGGTATTGTTGATTCACCAAGTAATACTCTTTGTCTGTGTACCGGATCATTGGGCAGTGCGAAGTTCAATGATATACCATCATTAGTAAGAAAATATTCTTCTGAAAAGAAGATAGGTTTTATGCATATAAGAAACGTGAAGATTCTGGAAGACGGTTCTTTTGAAGAAAGCGGGCATCTGAGTAAAGATGGAACTCTCAATATGAATGCGATTATTAAGGCGCTCGTAGATACTGGTTTTGATGGGTATTTCCGTCCGGATCATGGAAGAATGATATGGCAGGAAATCGATTCGAATGCCCGTCCGGGATATGGTTTATATGACAGGGCTTTAGGATCGGCGTATATCAATGGACTGATTGAAGCCAATGGTGGAAAAATAGAATAAGGGTGAAGATATGTTGAATACTGATTATAAGGATAAGGTAGTAGTAGTTACAGGTGCCGGTGGAGTGCTCTGTTCCTTGATGGTTAAAGAGTTTGGCAAAGCAGGAGCCAAGGTAGCGGCACTGGGTTTACACTACGATAAGGTTAAAAAGATTGAGGATGAACTCAAGGATGAAGGTTTAATCTGCAAAGCTTATGAATGCAATGTCGTAGATGAAGAATCTTTAAAGAAAGTAAGAGACGAGATTAACAGGGATTTTGGTACATGCGATATTCTGATTAATGGTGCTGGTGGTAATAATCCTATGGCTACTACGGATAATGAATTTGCGATAGAGGCTAAAGAGGGACAGAAGACTTTCTTTGATTTAAGTTCTGAAGGTATTGATAAGGTCTTTACCTTAAACTTCCAGGGTACTTTATTACCATGCCAGATATTCGGTAAGGATATGATGGATAAAAGAAAGGGTACAATACTTAATATTTCTTCCATGAATTCTTTTATCCCTCTGACAAAGATTCCGGCGTATTCTGGAGCTAAGGCAGCCATTTCCAATTTTACACAGTGGCTTGCGACCTATTTTGCAGGTACAGGTATCAGAGTAAATGCGATAGCGCCAGGTTTTATTGTGACATCTCAGAACTATAATCTTCTCTATAATCTTGATGGTACACCTACCGCAAGAAGTGAAAAGATATTAAATTCAACTCCTGAACATCGTTTTGTGAAGGCAGAAGAACTGCTGGGTGCGGTCTTGTTCCTTTGCGATGATATTTCAGCGAGCGCCATAACAGGGGTGGTCTTACCGATTGATTGCGGATTCTCTGCCTATTCAGGTGTATAGATAAACAATACTTAAACAATAAATCATAAGGGAGCAGTAATGTTCCCTTTATTTGTTTAAGGAATATAATTAATTAATAAGGAGAAAGTACAGATGATTGGTACAGTTCTTAAAACGTTAATTGTTGTATTGGGTCTGCTGGTTCAGATCGGTTTTGAAGTGCTGCTGTTCATGTATTTCAATAATGCCTTTACGATAGTAAATATTATCTGTTATGTGGCGGGTATTCTGATGGTTCTGAGGATGATCAAGAATTCTACAAGACTCAGTAGTGGTCTGCCGTGGATTATAATGATTCTGGCTTTTCCGATCTTTGGTACAGTTCTGACTATAACATTAAGTGGTAATTATCTTAGAAGCAGATTACTCAGAAGAATTCTTGATAAGGAAAAAGAATATTATCCTTTAATGAGACAGGATGAAGAAGTAAAAAAAGAGATAGATGATGAAAATCATACTGAGCTTCGTTTTATCAGTGAATGTGCGGGTTATCCTGTAAGCAGAAATAATAAAGTAACATATTATCCAAGTGGAGAAGAGTTCTTACCGGAATATCTGAAGGAACTTGAAAAAGCGAAATCTTTTATCTTTATGGAATACTTTATAATTCTTGAGGGTAAGATGTGGGAATCTGTACTGGATGTCTTAAAAAGAAAGGCCAAGGAAGGTGTTGATGTAAGACTTGTCTATGATGATGTGGGAACCTATGGAAGACTTCCGGTTAATTTTGATAAGAAGCTTGAATTGCTTGGTATCAAGTGTGTGAAATTCAACAGAGTAAGTCCGATGAATGGTGTCTTTATGAATCACAGAGATCACCGTAAGATTACGGTTATTGATGGACTTGTAGGTTTTACCGGGGGACTCAATCTCGCTGATGAATATATCAATGAGACACATCCTTATGGATACTGGAAAGACAATGCCTTAAAGATTGAAGGGGATGCGGTTTACAGTCTAAGTGTGATGTTTCTGGCGGCGTATGATGCCCATAAGGATATAAAGGAAGATGCAGAAGAATTTAGAGTAGACAGTAATAACTTTGAAAAACAGAAAGGTTATGTATCAGCCTATGCCTCTGCACCACTACACGAAGATATCATTGCGGAAGAGATATATCTTAATCTGATTAACGGGGCTAAAAAATATATCTATATTTCTACACCTTATCTTATTATTGACAGTGATATGATCAATTCTTTATGCCGTGCTGCAAGAAGAGGCATTGATGTAAGAATACTGGTTCCGGGAATTCCTGATAAGAAACTTGTGTATCTTGTCACTTCATCATACTTTGAAATACTGGTCAAGGCAGGGGTAAAGATCTA
Organism: Erysipelotrichaceae bacterium; assembly: GCA_030523555.1. Lineage (GTDB taxonomy): Bacteria > Bacillota_I > Bacilli_A > Erysipelotrichales > Erysipelotrichaceae > Colivicinus. Next base: position 1,235 of record JAUNIH010000044.1, on the reverse strand, counting down.
CCGTTATACGCCTGGTTTTGTCCATGCCAAGATCTTTGTGGTGGATGATTATAAGGCTACTGTCGGTACGGTAAATCTTGATTACAGAAGTCTCTATTTACATTATGAGAATGGTGTATATATGGAAGATGTAGAAGAAATTGATAAGATAAAAGAAGATCTTGTGGGTGCGATGAATGAATCATCTTTAATAAGCCTGAAAGAAGCTACACCTTCATATTTTATGGGTATTGTGATGGCTGTCTTAAGACTGGTAGCACCTTTATTCTAGGAGAAGTATGGAAATAAGAGGAATACATAACCGTGATTATGAATTGAGTATCTCTGTATGGGGAGAAGGTTCTTTAAATAATCATGATGATAAAGAAAAGATAAATGATGTTATTAAAGAATATACAGATCGATATGATGAATATCCTGAGAGGATATCTTTAATAATTGAAGATTCTATTAATACCGGATATGAGTATGGAGTAGATACCATTGAAAAAGGGGTACTTGAAGATATAAAGAATCTTAAAGAGATAATTGTTCCTTCTTCAGTAGTAAATATAAAATGTGATCCTGAAGGATTGAAGGATGTCCTGATAAGAGGAGAATACGGTTCACATATCTGGGGATATGCCTATGATAATAATCTCAGGTTTCTTCACAGTGACTTGCTGATAGCTTATGTGGCTGATACAAGACACTATGAAGTAACTTCTATCTATCTTGTGTTCAGGGAAGATGGAAGTATTGAATTATACCGTAAGGAGTTATCTCCAGGATTAGAGGCTGGTACAGGTACAGAATATACCTATGATGATACAGACTATGTTTTGGATAATAAGTTCTTTAAGAAGTACAATGCTGAAGATATTGCCTCATGGTATAACGAAGATATAGAAAAGGACATCCTTGATAGAGGTGTCCTTGAAGATTTCATACGCAAGGCAAGAAACAGAGAAATGGTAATCAGCTGATTATTTTATATATTACCATTCCTTATCAGGATTATAGACTTCCATGGTTTCGGGATCTTCTTTTGAAGCTTTAATTATACTTTCTGCAAGACCCGGCACAGAATAAAGATATTCATTTTCATCTAATGAATTGCGGTTCTCTTCAGAAATAAGTGAGATATCTTTTCCGGTATTGAATGTGTTTGTACTGTTCATGAAAATCTCCCCCTACATATACATTATAGTACATTTAACAAGTACCATTTTTGCTGAATGGTATTCAGCTTATTT
>JAUNIH010000093.1 GCA_030523555.1 Erysipelotrichaceae bacterium | reverse complement strand
ACAAAAAGAACTGATAGACAACCAGATTTATAATTGGTTTAAACTTATCAGTTCTTTTTTGTTAATTAATTAGTCAAAAACTGAAGCTGTTTCTTCAGTTCCAGCAGCCAGCAACAGTAACAGATAAGCTGCCTGATTTAGTTTATATGTATCAGTAACACAATACTGTTCAGCTAATGAATGGACATGGCTTTCAAAACCAGAACCACCACCCATACATACAGCTGGAATACCTAAGCCAACCGGAACGTTGGAGTTGCAGCAGCCACCCTTTGTTAGAATTGGTTCTTCACCCATATATCTGATCATTGCTTCAAACGCTCTTACAAGTGGTGTATCTGCTTCCTGTGATCCAGCTGGAGCATCACATAATGTTTCAGTAGAATATGTGATTTCTTCTACACCCCATTTTGCGTTTTCTTCTCTACATGCTTCCTTAACAGCATTTTCAACCATTTCACCGATTTCAACAAGCTGTTCAGCACTGTTTGAACGATAGTTTACGATAAATGAAACTTCTTCAGGCATAGCGTGTAAACCTTCGATTGTTCCACCATACACACCAGTTACAGTGCAGCAGCTCTGTGGTTCTGCAGGTAATGTAATATCAGAAATCTTGGCAATAGCTCTGCCTAAAGCGTGAGTAGTAATGGCAATTTTACCATAATGACCAAAGCTATGACCGCTCTTACCTTTAAATGTATATCTTAATGTCTTGATACCTGTTGCGTTGAATGTAATACCTGTAAACCAGCTACCGTCAATGGAAATATCCGCAGTGATTTCTGGATGTTCCTTTAACAGATACTTCATACCGCCAAGAGATCCACAACCTTCTTCCTGTGCAGTACCAGCAAACATTACATTATATTTAGGCTTAATTCCTGATTCTTTAATAGCTCTTAATACTGCAAGAACAGCCGAACATCCTCTAGTATTATCTGAAATACCAGGGCAATGAATAATATTGTCTTCACCAATTACTGGTCTTTCTTTAACTGAACCAAATGGAAATACTGTATCCATATGTGCTTCAATCAGAATTGTCTTTGATTCGTCAGCTCCTCTTAATAGACCAATGGCGTTTTTAATACCATCTAGATGAACTTCTTCTAGACCTGCGGCCTTAAATTTTTCTGCGATGGCTGTAGCCTTGTTTTCTTCGTGTCCTGTAGGGGCTTCGATACATGTTAAATCAATCTGTTCTTCAATTGAATAAGCTTCATCTTCCTTGATAAAAGCCAATCCCTTTTCAACCTTGGAAAGTAATCCAAGTTGCTTCATTAATTCTGTTTCTGTCATAAGCTTTTCTCCGTTTTCTTTACTGTTTATATTATATTACTCTGCAAAAAGCGATGGTGGTCTTTTTAAAAAATACCTGCAGCATATCGGTTACAGGTATTTGTTATTTTGATTTATGTACCCAGTTCTTTTCAAATTTATAGGCAACAAAGAAGATGACTGTATCTACAAACAGCTTTATCCAAAGCTCGCCATCTTTTAGAAGCAATACCAGCATGGTAACGCCAAGCGCTGATGCGGTGGTCTTACATATACATAGTATTGCGTAGCGTCCAAGACTTGAAGTTTCTTTACTCTTGAACACTAGAGTCTTATCGAAATAGTAGTTATAGAAATCCGACACCACTCTGGCTAAGAATGTTGAAATACTTATATAAAATATTGGGAAAGCATCTATAAACACATTAATAAAAAACGAGTACAGTATCAGGTCCAGTATTGTTGATGATAAAGACACAACAATAAACGCAAGGAATGTCAGGGTAACTGACAGAGTATCCTTTAATGGACGGAAATGTGATTTTCTATCGGACACTCTTCTTGTGGTGGTTACGGGAATTTCCAGAAGTTCTATTTCCTTCTTCTCAAATATCATATTAAAGTCGTAGTCATAACGTTCACCATCTACTGTAATCATGTATGGTAACAGTTTTCTATTAAAAGCTCTTAGGCTGCTTTGTGTATCTGACATGGAAATATCAGAAAGCGTCTTTATCAGAAACGAAGTGATGGCGTTACTGTTGCGCGTGCTACGGCCAATTTTTTCATCGTTGAAATCTCGATATCCAATAGTGACGGTGTTTTCTTTTGTGTTATTCGCAACATTAATAATATCTTCTGGCAAATATGTACCATCACCATCAGCTGTAACGACTACAGCCACATCCTCCATTTCACACAGGATATGGTTAAATGCCGTCTTAAAAGATCGTCCTTTGCCGCAGTTGACACCATGTCTTATTACAATAAATCCCAGTTCTATTACTTCTTTAAATAAATCCTTATATATCGGTTTATTTCCATCGTCAACCACCACTACATAATCGGCTCCGACTTCTCTGATATCTTTTATATACTCCAGAAATTTACTGTCGGGTTCTAGGGATGGTATAACAACCGCAATTTTGTTTATATTTTCCATAACATAAATATCGTATCACTTATTTTAAAACAAAGGGGCTGTTACGAAATGACTAATTCGTAATTAGCCCTTTTTAGATTAAAAAA
>JAUNIH010000043.1 GCA_030523555.1 Erysipelotrichaceae bacterium | reverse complement strand
CCACTTCTGTAGATATTTGCCATAGTATCATCTACATACTATGATGATACTGTCTTTCTGGAACGGCTGTAATCCTATCCCTAAAGGAGTGGGTTTTCTCGCCCGCATAGGGTTATAATATATTTAATGGCAAAAAGAAAAATTAAAAGCAATGTCAAAAGTGCTTTGATTATTATTGTGTTATGTGCGCTGATTTTTGGCGTCTTTTATTTACTCAATTCTACTTCATCTTCTACAAAAGTGAGTTCCATACATTCTGATGCCAAGACCTATAAGTCTTCCAGATGTACGGCTTTCTATCCTGATTCAAAGGCAGGAAGACAGCTCGCCAAACAGGTATGTAATGATGTGAGTGACAAGAACGAACACGTCTATGACTATTCTTTAATACCTTATGGTGATTACTATATGGTAAGTTACGGTAACGGATATCAGTACTACGCAGATCAGAGCTTTAAACCACTGGTAATCTCTGAATCTGATGAAGAAGGTTTACGTATCGTTGCGGATTATCTGAGGATTGCCTATAAAAAGAATCAGCCTAAAACCTATTATGATTCTTCATTTATCGTTAATACCACTTACGAAGAGATTAATTTTGAAGGTATTACTTATGAGATTGAAAATGAAAATCTGATATGTCATCTTCCTGATTATGATTTACCGATAGAAGTACCTTTAAAATATATGCAGACGCATATCGGAATGAATTTCGGTTATGAGAATGAAGATTATGTCAAACCGGTATATATCGATGATGAACATCCTGTTATCGCTTTAACCTTTGATGATGGTCCGATGTTCTGGTATCCGCCAGGAGAAAGCAGTTCCCAATTAATCACCGATTTATTATACAAGTATGATGCCTCTGCTACCTTCTTTGTGAGTGGCACATGTCTTGAATCAAGGGATTCATGGTCTGATTATGAAGTATATACCTATCTTAAACAGTCAATCTCTCAGGGCAATGAATACGCATCATACATTCAGGATCACGATTATTATCTGACTGATTACTATACAGCTGATGAAATTGAAAGAGCCATTAAAGGGCCTGCCAATACTTTAGAACAGCTTATCGGCTACAAGGTCCAGCTCTGCCGTCCTCCAGGAGGCGTCTTCTCTAACGATATTCAGAATGTCTCACCATATCCTCTGATCTTATGGACTATTGATTCGGATGACTGGGAGCTTGATACCGGAGAAAAAATCTCCAACAGCGTCAAGACCTATATGGATGATGATTTACTTGAAACCGGCGATATAATACTTTTCCATGATATCTATTTTGAAACAGCCGATGCGATTGAAATACTGCTGCCGCAGATGATTGATAAAGGATATCAGCTGGTGACAGTTTCAGAAATGCTGAATTATATGAACATCGATCTTGAAACGTTAGGCTATTACTATAACGCTAACTATTACGAATAATTATCTTATTCAGAAATTCTATATACTGATCAGCGATATCCTTATCGCTGATTTTTATATCATCACCATAGGCGGATATCTTGGAAAAGAAGATATCATTTACACAGGCTCTGATACTGAAACCGTTTTGAGTGAAGATGATATTGGAAAAATCATCCTTGAGACGGTTATTAAGATTATCGGATGGATTACATATTTCAAACTTGATAAGACTGGATTTTCCCTTATTGAAGGCGTTTGTTCCTTCAGAGATATATCTGGTGATAACTGATTTGGATATAGTAACTGTATCTTTTGTATCTGTAAGAACAAGTGAACTTATATTGTCAAAACGGACCTTATAGAGTTTATCGTTATTTTCATAGTGATAGTAAAGATAATAGCTGTCATTTGATCTGAACATGAAACATGGACCGATAAGAGCTTCCTTGTTTTTACCGATACGTATCTTCACAAGATAATGATTTTCTATGGCATATAAGGCATCTTCAAGATGATAGATGAATTTATGGTTCTTGTGTTTTGAACTGTACATAAGACTTTGAAGAAGTTTTTCCTCATCTGTAGAGATAAAAGAAAAAAGTTTATGATCGATATTCTCTATTACTTCTTCATCGATATTCTTCAGGGAATGCAACGAATCAAGAATGATTTTTATTTCCGATAATGAAAAAGGGGCATCACAGAGGTAATAGCCGTTATCGTATTCTACTTCATATCCGTAATCAGATATTACTTTAAGATCATCATATAAAGTCTTACGGTTATTGATGGAGATATCATCTGCTTCCAGATATTCCATAATCTCATTTATGGATAGTTTATGGTTCATATCGGAATGTCTTGTGAGGATTTCGATAAGTTTAAGCAGACGTTTGCGGTTGTTGGAACTCATGGTTTTATTATACATTTAAAATATTTAGGAAATACGGATATAATATTATACATAGTCAGGTGAAATTATGGATGAATTAGAAAAAGCGCGAATAACGATCAATAAAGTAGATAAAAAGATGGCTGAACTCTTTGAAAAGAGAATGAAAGCGGCTAAGACTGTCGGTTTATACAAGAAGGAAAGAGGTATTCCGGTTTTAGATAAGGCAAGAGAAGATGCCCTGATTACCGCCAATCTTTCCAATATCCAGAACGAAGAACTGAAACCCTACTATCTCGAGTTTTTAAAGGCGACAATGAATGTCTCCAAAAGACTTCAGCACGATATGATAGATGGTGTAAATATTGCCTACAGCGGTATAGAAGGAGCATTTGCCTATATGGCAGCTGAACATATTTTCCCTGATGGCAATCACTGTGCCTATCCGAGTTTTGTGGAAGCCTACAGAGCTGTAGAAAAGGGCGAATGTTCATATGCGGTCTTACCTATTGAAAATTCATATGCCGGAGAAGTAGGACAGGTTCTTGATTTACTTTATTCGGGCAGCCTGTTTGTCAATGGTGTATATGATTTGCCAATAATTCAGAATCTTCTGGTAAAAAAGGGTACCAGAATGGAAGATATAAAAACGGTAATATCTCATCCTCAGGCCTTATCACAGTGCGCTGACTACATCCGTAAACATAACTTTAAAGAAATACAGAGTAACAATACGGCCATTGCCGCAAGGCAGGTAGCCGAATCTGATGATTATACAATAGCGGCTATCGCTTCTGAATCTACGGCAAAATTATATGATCTTGAAGTACTTGATTATGCGATCAACGAATCAAATACCAATACAACCCGTTTTGCGGTTTTTGCGAATTCAAGAAACGACAAGATGAACTATAAAGACAATGTCTTTATTCTTATCTTCACCGTCAACAATACCGCAGGCTCTTTAGCCAAAGCCATTGATGTCATCGGTGAATGCGGATTCAATATGCGTGTATTAAGATCCAGACCTGATAAATCTCAGGCCTGGAACTATTACTTCTATGCCGAACTTGAAGGTGATTCACGCTCCGAAAAGGGTAAGAAGATGCTGGAGAAACTAAAGGAACACTGCGCGATGTTAAAACTGGTGGGTAACTATAACGCCGCCTTAACGATGGAGAACATACAGGAATAAAATGATTTTACATCTTGATCTGAAAGATAACGGCTATGATATCATCATTGAACATGGCTGTCTAAATAAAGCCGGTGAATACCTGAATCTAAACAGAAATGTACTGATTGTTTCTGATACAGGTGTTCCTTTTGAATATGTAGAAACACTTCTTAAACAGTGTCCCAAAGGACATTATCTTCTTATTGAACAGGGCGAAGTAAACAAGAACCTCGATAACTACGCGAAGATTTTAAAAGAATTATGCGATTTAAGATTCAACCGCAAGGATTGTGTCATCGCTTTAGGCGGAGGAGTAGTTGGCGATATCAGTGGTTTTGCAGCGTCATGTTATATGAGAGGTATAGATTTCTATAATATTCCAACAACTTCTTTATCTGAGATTGATTCCTCCATCGGCGGCAAGACTGCCATCGACTTTGGCGGTTTAAAAAATATCGTAGGTACATTCTATCAGCCAAAAAAAGTACTAATAGATCCTGATACCTTAAAGACACTGAGTGAAAGACATCTTTATAACGGTTTAGTAGAAGGCTTAAAGATGGCTGCCTGTTTTGATGAAGATACATTTGATATCTTTATGAACGAAGATATCATTTCTCATCTTGATGAAATTATCTGTAAATCTTTACTTATCAAAAAAGATGTCGTTGAAAAAGATGAAAAAGAAAGCGGTCTTAGAAAAGTACTCAACTTTGGTCATACGGTGGGACACGGCATTGAAGTAAGTACGGATGATATCCTCCATGGTGAAAGTGTGGCTTTGGGGATGCTGGTAATGGCATCTAAGGAAGTAAGAGAAAAACTCTTATCCATATATCCGAAGATGAATATAAGAACTGATTATGATATTGATGTTAAAAAAGTTATGGAAGCTTTAAGACATGATAAAAAAGGAAATGATGATGGTGTTGACTGTGTAGTAGTAAACAGAATCGGATCATTTGAAATAGTAAAGATGACATATGAAGAAATAGAAGAAAGACTGACTGACTGTAAAGAGGTTATGGGCCGATGAAAAATGTATTTGGAAATTGTGTAACGATGACTCTTTTTGGAGAATCGCATGGAGAAAAGATCGGTGTCGTTATCGATGGTTTATCTCCTGGTATAAAGGTTGATGAAGAAAAGATCAATCATCAGCTTTCTTTAAGAAAACCACAGGGTAAACTGTCAACCGCCAGAGTAGAAGAAGATAAACCTGAGATTGTATCGGGAGTTTTTAACGGTTATACAACAGGTACTCCAATCTGTATTCTTATCTCCAACAGCAACACAAAATCAAAAGATTATTCAAAGACAAGATACATCGCAAGGCCCGGTCATGCGGATTATACAGCCTATGAAAAATACCATGGTTATGAAGACTATAGAGGTGGTGGACATTTCTCGGGAAGACTGACTACTGCCATTGTGGCAGCCGGGGCAATCTTTTTAAGTGCTTTAGAAGAAAAAGGTATAAAGATTGGAAGCCATATCAGTAAATGTATGGATATTGAAGATGCTTCATTTACTGATTATGAAAAAGATATCGATACACTAAGTAATAAACTCTTCGCAGCTTTATCTGATGAAGCTGAAAACAGAATGAAGGAATATATTCTTAAGGCATCAGAAGAAAAAGACAGTATTGGTGGAATAATTGAAACGGCGATTGTCAATATGCCAAAAGGTGTCGGTGAACCTTTTTTTGATTCCATTGAATCTAGATTAAGTCATGCCTTATTCTCTATTCCGGGAATAAAGGGTGTAGAGTTTGGCATGGGTTTTGAAATGGCGAAACATTATGGAAGTGAAGTAAATGATTCATTCCGTATTAAGGATGAAGAAATAGTAACTGATACCAATAATAACGCCGGTATAAATGGTGGCATATCCAATGGTATGCCTATTGTCTTAAAGTGTGTTGTTAAACCTACACCTTCTATCTATAAAAAACAGAAGAGTGTTGATTTCAAGGAAATGAAAGAAGAAGATATTGAAATTGAAGGAAGACACGATCCGGCTATCTTCCCTAGGGCGAGAGTTGTCATTGATTCGATGTGTGCGATGGTGATGTGTGATCTTCTTATAGAAAGATACGGCACGGATTATTTTGGAGAATAGATGAAAAAATACGGACTGCTGGGTGAACATCTCGGGCACAGTTTTTCGCCTGAAATTCATCACCTGCTGGGAAATAGAGAATATGACATTAAAGAAGTTTCAAGGGAGAATCTTGAAGCTTTTATGCGTGAAAAAGATTTCCTTGGACTTAATGTCACTATTCCCTATAAACAGGCCGTAATCCCGTATCTGTATGAAATGGATGAAGCTTCCAAGAAAATCGGAGCCATCAATACAATAGTCAATAAAGATGGAAAACTCTATGGCTATAATACAGATTTCTATGGACTGCTGGATCTCATTGAAAAAGCGGATATCAGTATAAAAGATAATAATGTCTTTATTTTAGGCAGTGGTGGTACCTCTAAGACCGCATATGCCGCATGTGAATATCTTGGGGCTAAAGATATTGTTAAGGTCTCACGTTGTAGACATGAAGACTATATCGATTATGAAGAACTGTATAAAAGAAAAGATGAAGTGGATATCATTATCAATACCACACCTGCAGGTATGTATCCGAATAATGATGAAAGTCCTATAGACATAGATGGATTTATGAATCTTAAGGGTGTAATAGATGTTATATATAATCCCATTACGACAAAACTTGTCTATGAATCAAAGAAGAAAAATATTAAAGCGGTTAATGGACTGTATATGCTGGTAAGACAGGCTGTAGTGGCTGATGAAAAATTCTTTGATAAGAAGAGTGATGAAAAAATAAATGAAGAAGTATATAAAACAATACTCAATAATAAGATGAATATCGTTCTTACAGGTATGCCTTCATGTGGTAAAAGTACGGTTGGGTATAAAGTGGCTGAGATGCTGAATAAGGAATTTGTTGATGTGGATACGCTGATAAAAGAAAGATATGGCGATATATCACATATCTTTGAAACGGAAGGTGAAAACAGATTCCGTGATTATGAAGAAGAAATAATAAGGGAAGTATCTTTAAAGAACAATGCGGTAATCGCTACAGGTGGAGGAAGTATCCTAAGAGACAACAATATCTTTCATCTTAAACAGAACGGAAAGATCTTCTTTATCGATAGAGATCCTGAATATCTGACACCTACAAGTGACAGGCCTACAGCTTCAGACTATGAAGCGATAAGAAAAAGATATCGTGAAAGATATGAAAGATACTGTGATACATGTGATGAACATATTGATGGTAATGGAAGTGTAGATGAAGTAGCTCAAAGAATAAGGGAGGCTATATGAAGATACTGGTAATAAACGGTCCCAATCTTAATATGCTGGGAATAAGAGAAAAGAATCTTTATGGGAGTGAAACATATGATTCTTTAATATCAATGGTTGAAGATCATTGTTTATCAAAGGGTATAGAAGTAGATTTTTATCAGTCCAATCATGAGGGTGATCTTGTGGATAAGATACAGGATGCCTATCAGAAGGCTGATGGGATAGTAATAAATCCCGGAGCATACACTCATACTTCGATTGCGATTCTCGATGCCTTAAAAACAGTAGAGATTCCAACAGTTGAAGTTCATATTACCGATATTGATAACAGAGAAGAATTCCGTAAGATTAGTTATGTATCTTATGTGGCTAAAAAAAGAATTATCGGTCATGGACTTAAAGGATATATCGAAGCTGTAGATTATTTATTGGAGAACAAGTGAAAGAAATAATTAAACCTTCAAAGCTCTATGGAGAAATCAAAGCTCCATCATCAAAGAGTTTCTGTCACCGTCTGCTGATCGGTGCCTGTTTATGTAAAGGAAAGTGCGTTATTGATAATGTGCTTTTTTCTGATGATATACTGGCGACTATTGATTGTCTTAAGGCCCTGGGCGGAAGATTTGAAACTGATGAAGACAGAGTTATCGTTGATGGTTCTTTATTCCTAAAAGATATAGCTGATTCGATGAACTGCCATGAATCAGGCTCGACGATAAGATTTATGATTCCTTTGGTGATGCTGTGTGACAAGAAGGTTGATTTATACGGATCAAAGAGACTGATGGAAAGACCTTTTGATGTCTATGAAGATATCGCAAAGGATAATAGCTTTTTATTTGAGAAACATGAAGATTATATAAGTGTCAAAGGTAAACTAAAACCGGGCAGGTATAAGGTAAGAGGGGATATCTCTTCACAGTTTATTACAGGATTGCTTTATGCCTTATCAGTTTATGAAGAAGATAGTGTTATTGAAATAATAGAACCGATAGAATCAAAATCATATATTGATATGACTTTAGAAGCTATGGCTTATTATGGGGTAAAGACAGATTTTAAAGATAATATTCTTACATTAAACAGTAATAAGTATCAGGCATATAACGGAATGGTAGAAGCTGATGAATCAAATGCGGCTTTCCTTGATGCGTTTAATGTACTGGGTAATGAAGTAAATGTTAAGGGTTTAAATCCCGATACTTTACAGGGTGATAGTATATATCATTATGATTTTAAAAAGATTAAAGAAGGAAAAGCGGTACTTGATCTTAAAAACTGTCCTGACCTGGGTCCGATATATATGGCTTTAGGAGCTTTAAATCATGGGCTTATTTTAAAGAATACCAGAAGACTTAAGGCTAAAGAGTGTGATCGTGGAATGGCAATGAAACAAGAGCTTGAAAAGATTGGGGCTGTTGTAAAAGTTGAAGAAAATGAAATAGAAGTAATAGCGAGTCCTGTAAAAGAAGGGGACTATGTCTTTGAATCTCATAATGATCATCGTATTGTGATGGCAATGAGTGTTGTAGCTTCTGTAACTGGTGGTACAATTATGAATGCCGAAGCTGTAAGAAAAAGTTACCCTCATTTCTTTGAGGATTTAAGAAAGCTTCATGCAAAGGTGGATATAGAAGAATGATTATTGATGTCAGAAAAAATATACTTATTGTAGGTTTGGGATTACTGGGCGGATCGTATTGTCAGGCTTTAAAGAAATACGGTTTTCATATTGCCGCTATAACAAGATCTCAGTCTTCTATTGATTATGCGTTAGAGAATAATCTGATCGATGAAGGTAGTATTGAAATAGATGAAAGAATGATCGGAGAAGCCGATCTTGTGGTCTTTGCCTTATATCCGCATATCTTTGTGGAATGGATAGAAAAGAACCAGAAGTATCTTAAATCGGGATGTCTAATTACGGACGTTACAGGTGTAAAGAGTTCTATAGTATATAAGATTCAGGATATGCTGAGGGATGACGTGGAATTTATTGCGGCACATCCTATGGCAGGTAGAGAAGTATATGGTGTACAGAATGCCAAGGCTTCTATATTTAAAGAGGCAAACTATATCGTTGTACCTACAGAAAAGAATACTCAGGATGCGATAGATACCTGTAAAGAGTTAGGATTATTACTGGGCTTTGAAAGAATATCAGAACTGAGTCCTGAAAAACATGATGAGATGATAGCCTTTGTATCACAGCTGACTCACTGTATAGCGGTAGCGCTGATGACCTGTAATGATGAAGAAAACATCGAAAGATTTACGGGTGATTCATTCAGGGATCTCACAAGAATTGCGAGAATAAACGATCTGATGTGGAGTGAACTCTTTGTGGAGAATAAGGAACAGTTACTGAAACAGATGGATCTTTTCATGGATAAGTTTATCGAAATGAGAGATCAGTTAAGAAATGATGATATTGATGGATTAAGGCAAACGATGCGCTATTCGAGTGAAAGACGTGCACTGTTTGATAAGAAGTAGGTGGAATAATTTATGAATATGGAATTTGAAAAGAGACTGCCCATTCCTAAAGAAGTAAAGGAAATGTATCCGGTCTCTGAAGAAATAGGAAAGATTCGAGCAGAAAGAGATATTGAACTTAAAAAGATATTATCAGGTGAAGATAAAAGAAAAGTTTTAATTGTAGGACCCTGTTCAGCTGATAGAGAAGACAGTGTTCTTGATTATCTTGACAGATTAAAAGATATCAATGAACAGGTTAAGGATAAGATCTTTATTATTCCCCGTGTCTATACCAATAAGCCAAGAACCAATGGTGATGGCTATAAAGGGATGCTGCATCAGCCTGATCCAAATGGGATGCCCGATCTCTTCAGTGGCATAGTTGCGATCAGAGAAATGCATAAAAGAGCTGTTGAAGTATCCGGTATGACCTGCGCTGATGAGATGTTATATCCGGAGAATTACCGTTATCTTAATGACTTGTTAGGATATGTAGCGGTTGGCGCAAGAAGTGTTGAAAATCAGCAGCATCGTATGACCGCATCAGGTATTGCCGTTCCTGTAGGTATGAAAAATCCGACAGGTGGGGATTTCAACGTAATGTTAAATGCGATTAACGCTGCCCAGCATAAACATGATTTCATCTACCGTAACTGGGCCGTACACTCTCAGGGTAATCCTTACGCTCACGCGATCTTAAGAGGATATATGAATAAACACGGTCAGTCATTGCCTAACTATCATTATGAAGACTTACTCTTATTACAGAAGATGTATGGAGCCATGTCTCATCTTACAAACCAGGCAGTAATCATTGACTGTAACCATTCCAATTCCAATAAGCAGTATCTGCAGCAGCCGCGTATTTTAAAGGAAGTAATGAATTCCTGTATGGTTAATCCTGAGATCAACAATATGGTTAAAGGTTTTATGGTTGAAAGCTATATTGAAGATGGAAATCAGAAACCTGAAGAAGGGGTATACGGTAAATCAATTACGGATGCCTGTCTCGGTATAGATAAGACCAGAGAGCTGATATTTGAATTTGCCGATATGGTAGACAAGCAGTTATAGATGTCCAAAAAAACGGACATCTTTTTTTATCTTCAGACTTAGTATTAAGTCAAGGAGGTAAGAGGATATGAAAAAAATGCTTACTGTGAACTACTGGGTGATGTCTATGGCGTGGTCAATGTGTCTTAATGAAATGAATGCGGGTGCCCTGATACTGGCTCTATGCTCTACGATTGTGCTTTCGACTTTAAGAAAAGGGATCAATTTATGGCGTGTGATTGCGTATAGTTTATTATCAATGATAATCATGTTACCGGTATATTATCTTGGAAACATCCATTATTTCTTTCCATCACTGTATCTGTTCCTGATTATGGCTTCTATCAACAGTGGCCTGGTGAACGAATATCTCTGCATGTATAAGAACAGATTCATGTTCCCGTTTGTCTTGACGATTATTATGGGAATACTGATGAGTACAGTTGTGATTCTGTTACTGCCGGCTGAAAACTATTCCTTATTCAGCAAACAGAGTCTGCTTATCATGGTTGGCTATATCTTTTTACCTTATCTTGTAAGACCTCTGTGCTGTATGTTTGGACGTATGATGAAAAGAAAATATATTGAAGCTTATGGTGTGTGGGCTGCAGGAAAATAACCGTCTTTATGGCGGTTTTTTCTTTTTATGATAAAAATTTTCTTTTTTATGAAAATTATTGACAAATATATGTAAAAATAAGACAATTACACTATAAAGTCGAATAGAGGTAGCAAAGTAGATGAGTAGATCATTACTGCAGGCATGCGATAGGAATGGTTGAAAGGCAGTCTTTGCCGAGCGAGTCTTCAGGCATGAAGATGATTGCGGGGTTGCAGGAAATACCTGCAGCACTCCTACGTAAGTAGAGGAGCTATTACATAAGATATTGAAGTCGTATGTAATATGCATACGACTTTTATTTGATACAGAAGGAGAGAAAGAAATGAAAAAACTATTTACTGTATTATTATCTGTCTTAATGATTTTATCGCTTGCGGCCTGTTCGTCTTCAAGTGCTGACAGCACTCCAGCTGCAGATACATCTGCTGCCAAGATTTCTGAAGCAACTTCTATCGCTGATTTGAGTGGTTTCAAAGTTGCCGCACAGACTGGTACATTCCACGTTGATGCCTTAGGTCAGATTGATGGCGTTGTAGCTTCTACACTGCCTGATTTCACTGACTTACTGATTGCGTTAAAGGCTGGTACAATTGATGGTTATGTAGCGGAAGAACCTACTGCTCTTGCGGTATGCGGTTCAGATCCAGAACTTACATATCTGCCATTTGTCAACAACTCTACAGGTTTCACTGCCACTGATGAAGATACAGGCGTTGCCGTAGGTCTTGTGAAGGGTTCAGATCTGACAGCTCAGATCAATGAAATTCTGGCTGATCTGACTGTTGATGTACAAAGAGAACTGATGAGTGAAGTTATCGCTATTACCAATGGTGAAACAGTTACTTCATTCGTGCTTGAATCTGAAACTCCAGCAAATCCTGTAGGTGTCTTAAAGGTTGGTATGGAATGTGCATACGAACCATACAACTGGACAGAAACAGGTGCCAACTCTTATGGCTGTGTACCTATCAGTGGTGAAGGCAAAGATGGTTTATACGCAAACGGCTTTGATGTTCAGGTTGCCCAGTATGTTGCCAACAAGCTTAATATGAGCTTAGAAGTATACTCTCTTGAATGGGATTCATTAATTCCTGCGGTTCAGTCAGGTACCGTTGATGCGATCATTGCCGGTATGTCACCAACTGCTGAAAGAGCTACTCAGATTGACTTCACAGACTGCTACTACAACTCCAATCTGGTTGTCATCATCCGTGCTGGAGAATAATAATCGTTCATGATTAAAGACGCTATTAATATCTTTATTGACTACAAGGATTTCCTTATATCCGGTGTAATCAATACGATGATTCTCGCTTTGACAGGTACTATCATCGGTTTATTGATAGGGCTTATAACAGGTGTTGTTCGTACAACACCTGTTTCTGATAATCCCGTTATCGCATTTATCCAGAAACTGATTAATTCATTAATCGCCATCTACGTTGAAATCTTCAGAGGTACACCTATGATGGTTCAGGCGATGGTTATCTACTGGGGTTACGCTTTTGCGACCGGTGGACAGACGTTAAATCTCATGTTTTCGGGTATTGTGATTGTTTCCATCAATACCGGTGCCTATATGGCTGAAATTGTAAGAGGCGGTATCATCTCTATCGATAAGGGACAGATGGAAGGTGCTTTAAGTATCGGTATGACTCACGCTCAGACGATGATTAAAGTAATTTTGCCTCAGGTAATACGTAATATCTTACCGTCTGTAAGTAATGAGTTTGTCATCAATATCAAAGATACATCCGTATTAAACGTTATCGGTGTAACAGAACTCTATTACTTCTCCGGTGTTATCAAGAGAACAAACTTCCAGACCTTCCAGACATATCTTGTTATCTCTATTATTTATTTCGCTTTGACTTTCTCTATCACGCGTTTACTGCGTTATGCGGAAAAACAGCTTGATGGCGCTGATAACTATACAATCTTCGGATCACAGTCTGATCCGACTGCGGAAATTCATGTAAAGGAGTAAGACAATGGATAATATTATTGAACTTGTTCATTTACAGAAGACATTTGGAGATCACGAAGTACTCAAAGATATCAACTTTGAAATCAGCAAGGGTGAAACAATCTCCGTTATCGGTTCTTCCGGAAGCGGTAAGAGTACGATGTTAAGATGTGTAAATCTACTTGAAAAACCAACCGGAGGTCAGATACTTTATCATGGGGAAGATATCGAAAGAAAAGGATTTGATGTGACAAAGTATCGTGCCAAGGCTACAATGGTTTTCCAGTCATTCAATCTTTTCAACAATATGACAGCTTTGGAAAACTGTGTTGTAGGTCAGGTTAATGTGTTGAATAAGAGTAAGGAAGAAGCAGAAAAGACTGCGATGGAATACCTTGAAAAGGTCGGCATGACTCCTTATATCAACGCTAAGCCTAGACAGTTATCAGGTGGTCAGAAACAGCGTGTCGCTATCGCGAGAGCTTTATCCATGCAGCCTGAAGTACTGTTATTTGATGAACCTACTTCCGCACTCGACCCGGAAATGGTTGGTGAAGTATTAAACGTTATGAAGGATCTTGCCAGAGAAGGAAGAACGATGATTATCGTAACCCATGAGATGGCATTTGCGAGAGATGTATCAGACAGAGTTATCTTTATGGCTGATGGTGTTATCGTTGAACAGGGTAAACCTGAAGAGATTTTTGTAAATCCTTCCAATGAAAAGACCAAACAGTTCCTTTCAAGGTTCCTAAATAACTAAATTTCTTATTGCGTATAATGATTTTTATTTTAAAATAAAAGAAATATATGATTGATCGTTTAGAAATAACAATTGAACCGCTTTCTGATGAACTCAGAAATCTTACGGTTTATGTTCCTGACAAGGAAGGCAAAAGAAGAAAAAGATATCCTGTACTTTATATGATGGATGGTCAGAATATCTTCTTTGATGATGAAGCTACATATGGCAAGTCATGGGGAATGTTTGATTATCTGAGCGAACATCATATACCACTGATAGTTGTAGGTATAGATTCATCAAGAAATCCTGATAATACAAGATTGTGTGAATACTCGCCTTACAGCTATAATGATTTCAAATTCGGTAAGGTTAAGGGTAAAGGAAAAGAAATGGTCGAATGGATCATCGATGAACTTAAACCTTATATAGACAAGAAATATCCAACAAAAAAGGACCGTCATAATACGATGATAGGCGGTTCAAGTATGGGAGGACTGATATCTTATTATGCATTGCTTAAGCATAATGATGTCTTCTCAAAAGCTGCGTGTCTTTCACCATCATTATGGGTAAACAATAAAAAGCTGGTAGCTTTGGCGAAAAAAGTAAAGATTGATCCGGATACGGCAATGTATCTTGATTACGGATCAGAAGAAACAAAGGGCAGTTTCGGTAAAATGGCAAACAGCTGTTTCTGGAACTGTATCGACATCCTAAAAACAAAGCCTGTTTCTTTGAATATAAGAGTAATACAGGGAGGAACACATACAGAAGCATCTTGGGAAAAACAGGTTCCTATATTCCTCAATGTCTTACTGAAGGGGGACTAATATGAAAAATTTTATCTTTTTATCGCCTAACTTTCCACCAACATACTGGCAGTTCTGCAGAGAACTAAGAAACAATGGCCTGAGGGTACTTGGTATAGGTGATGCACCTTATGATGAACTGCTGGATGAATTAAAAGGTTCACTGGATGAGTACTATAAGGTAGGATCACTTGAAAACTACGATGAAGTATATCGTGCTGTAGCTTTCTTTGCGTTCAAATATGGAAGAATTGATTACCTTGAATCAAACAATGAATACTGGCTCGAAAGAGATGCGAAGTTAAGAGATGACTTTAATGTTTCTACCGGTTTCCATTCAAAGGATATGACTCCAGTCAAATTCAAATCAAAGATGAAGGCCAACTATGAAAAGGCTGGTATTCCTGTTGCCAGATATTATCTGGTAGAAGATTTAGAGGGCTGCAAGAAGTTTATCAAGAAGGTAGGATATCCGGTTATTGCCAAACCTGATAACGGTGTTGGTGCCAGCGGTACCTATAAGATCAATAATCTCAAGGAACTTAAAGCTTTCCTTGAAGATAAACCTGATGAGTTATATATCATGGAAGAATTCATTGATGCGACAATTACTTCCTATGATGCGATTGTTGACTCTCATTCAAATCCTATCTTTGAAACAGGTAATGTAACTCCGGTATCTTTACTTGAAGTAGTAAACAATATGGAAGATTCATGTTTCTACATCCGTAAGGAAATTCCTGAAGACTTAAGGGCAAGAGGCCGAGCAGCCCTGAAATCATTCGGTGTCAAATCAAGAATGGTTCACTTTGAATTCTTCACTTTAAACTGTGATCAGCATATTGGCAAGAAGGGTGATATTGTAGCCCTTGAAGTAAATATGCGTCCTAGTGGTGGCATAAGCCCTAATATGATGAACTTCGCTCACCATGTGAATATCTTCAAGATCTGGGCTGATATGATCGCCTATGATTCTTCTGAAGCCGCAAATAGTGACTATCATGCCTTTTGCGGATTCTTAGGAAGAAGAGATGGTCTTGAACACAAGATGAGTGATGAGCAGCTGCTTAAGGAATACGCTGATCATCTGGTTTTATCAGGCAGAGTTGAAGATGCCCTGTCAGGTGCTATGGGTAATCGAATGTTTATCTGCAACTTCGATACTGAAAAAGAACTGATGGATTTCTACAAGAAAACATTTGAACTTAAATAATATGGTAATGTGAACTTCCAGGTGGGTTTAAACGTATATACAGGTTGAACTTCTG
>JAUNIH010000092.1 GCA_030523555.1 Erysipelotrichaceae bacterium | reverse complement strand
ATTCCTTAAATCAGGCGCAGCACACGTCAGAACATCCACCTTATACCAGTCTTTCCTGTCCATTAATGAAGGTGTTTCTTCATCGCTCTTAAATACTACAATATCCGGTGTATATATCACCACATCCGTATTTCTGCGATCATTTCTTTCTCTGTTTGGATAATAGTATTTATCCTTAAGATATCTTCTTTCGAGTACCGGTAACAGTGTAGAACATCTGCAGAGACACTCTTCCTGCGCCGAGGCACCACTTTTAACACCACCACCAGGAGTTACAGCAGAGGCAAAATTAAGTACAGCTACTCTTTTACCAGGATTTCTATCTATAGCGTTTTTAGCCGCCTCATAAGTCCTAAAGTTACTGACACATACATTACACTTCCTATTACTTCTATAAATCATAGGATCAGCATCTTCATCATAATATCTTGTCGCATTCTTACTTTCTTTTACAGCTTTAGAAAGTTCCATATCACTTTTATATAATCTTTCTGTATCTTCAAATACTTTTACTCTTTCTTCTGATAAATAATATTTTCTGTTCATGTATATCTCCTGTATTCCTTTCATAATCAGCATATAATCCGCCATATAACCATATATTATGTCTCTTATGGCTGATTATCCGACATTTTCAATATGAATCTGTCTTTATCTTCAACTTTCACATATATGAAGTTATCTGATTTATCACCTATGTATATAAGGCTCTTATCGCTTATCTTAAATACTATTGTTCTTGTCTTATCTCCCATACCATAATCATTTAAAGTTATAGTATTTCCTTTAATACTCCATTCACCATAACCTATATAACTGCTTAGAGATCCTTCATAATACTCAAAACTATGATCTTCATTTATCGTGATTATAAAATCACCACCAAAACCTTCCCTTTCATATACATATTCCCCATATGAAATATCGCTATCTTTCATATTAAGATAAGTAATCATCATTAATGATATCCCGATAAAGATGATAAAGATTTTCTTCATATGATTATTAGTTCCAATAGTCTTCTTCTAATCTTGAGGTCGCAGTTTGCGACCTCAAGTCAGTCAACTCACTCACAGTTCTCCTGTTCATTTATTGATTTTCCAGTATCCATTCTTGTTGGCACCGATATGTTCAATTATTCCGTTCTTCTTTAACAGAACAATATTCTTCTGAACCGTTGTTTTTCCTATATCAAGAGATTTTGCGATCTCAGGTTGAGTAATATGCGGATTCTCCATAATCTTCTCTAGGACAAGATCATATGTACTCTTATAGACAAACTGTGCCTCTTTAACCTCATATGTATTTCTGTTATTAAGATTATAAATAATATTGAAAGGTATATTGACAACTATTGAATTTTCCCGGAATTCAAATATATCTTTTCCATATCTGGATACAATCAGCGGTACTCCTCTTCCTGATCTTTCTGAGAGTCTTAACTGTAGAAAGATATCTGACAGTTTACTGTTGACAGGAACTGATTCTCCCTTATAGAAACCTTCCTTAGTCTGACCGGCAGCGAATGAACCTCTTGATAATATCTCGAAACGGTCGCTGTAGACTGTAAACATTGGCGCGTTGCCATCAATCCATCTGTTATGGACAAAGGCATTTGTGACAGCTTCTTTAAAAACTTCATAGTCAAAATACGGAACATCATTTCTGCCATAAACTCCTGGTTTTTCATCAGCCTGAACCAGGTTTAAGACATCGCCATACTGAAGAATTTTATCCATAGCCAGAAGAATACTTGAAAAGCCAAATTCTCTGACTGAACACAATCTGGAAGCTTTATCAGTTCCTGCAAAAATACTGACACGTATCGGCATATGACAGTCATCAGACAGTAACTGTGCCATAACATTATATTCACCGTCTTCAGTCAAAAGACCAAGATTCTTCTTATATGTTTCTTCATTCAGATGCAGACCTTTATTACTGTAATACACTTTCAGCATTTCAAAGGTCAGATCCTGATATTCAGATCTTGTGTTCTCAATTGTTGGTATACCGTTTTTCAGGGTTCTAAACAGTTCAGCCTCACGATCAGGATATTTATTCAGCTTTGTTTTACTTGAGCCTATTCTTATGTATCTTTCTCCATCAAAGGATACTGGAACTTTACCAGCCGAAGGAATAATCAGTACAACAACTCTTCTTCCTTCCATTATGATTTCTTCAAAATTAAACGCAAGGTCAGGAGACAGATTTCTTTCAAGATAATGTTTTAAAGGTTCATTATTAAAATCTCTATTGAAATTAAACTTTGTACCGGTAATTTCATGACTAAGATCATTTATGCCCCATACAAAATAAGCATAGGGTTCTCCTTTTACAGCTGCACTGTTAGCTAAAGCTGATATATATTCTCCAAGAGAATGTGCTTCATACCAGTTTTCCTTAAACTCAAACCATTCTTCTTCATTACTTTTTTCAATCAGTTCGTATATCTTGTCTTTTAACTTATCTTTATTCATACCCATTTATCTATCACTTATCTACCACTATTATATACCATTACGATAGATAAACGGTAGATAAATATTAAACATTGATTTATCCAATCTTTAATCAGCGGTGAAAGCTATTTTTTTGGTGTTCACCGCTGAATAAAATCATATTCATCTTCAAATATCTTAAACCTTCTTTACATATA
>JAUNIH010000042.1 GCA_030523555.1 Erysipelotrichaceae bacterium | reverse complement strand
ACAAATTAAGACAATGAGCGATTTTCCAAAAACACTCAATATGTCAAATTACCATGTTTTATAGGGCCGTTTATCTGAGCCACCTGATCAAAGATGTTCTCCATAATATCTTTTTCCTGTTTATCTCTGACATAGATATCCAGATACACATCAGGGTCAAAATGATTCAGTATCACTTCCGCAAGATCTGACATATAGTCATAATTATTCATTACAGATATCGGAATCAGAAGAGACATATATGTTTTTCTGTGGCTGTTTCTGAAAATATCTTTTATCTCTTTTATAATCTTTTTTGTCGGCTTATCGAGTACTATGGAAATGTTGTATTTATCATCACGGTACTTATCAAAAGTAAGTATTTCCATTACAGTTTCACTGTCTTTTTTCATTTCCTCTATATCTTCAAGAAGTACTTCCATGACTTCATCTTTCACCATAAAGCCACGCACATCAGTGAAAAGGCCCAGGCCCATATTCTCTTCCTTGCATAATTCCAGAAGCAGATCTACCGGCATTGTCACATAACCGATCTGTTCAGGAAACAGCCCATCATAATTGTCAACACTTACCGCCAGAAGATGAGGTTCATCATTATCATTGACATAGAACCCATAATCCAACCCCTCTTCATAATAATAGACATCCATTTCATCAGTCGGATTAAGATAAAGATCTTTTTCTTTTTCCTTATCCAGTCTGAAAGGAACATAAAGTTCTTCTCCACAGTTTGCCATTACCGCCAGTTGAAATATCATATCAAAGATATGTTCTTCTGAATCATCCTTAAAATAAGCGTTAAGACATTCTTCCAGTTCTTTTAAAGCTGTTTTATTCATTATTCTCCCTTATGTTCATTTATCACGCTGTCGATAATAAAATCCATTTCATCCATGTTTTCAAAATCCCTGACATAGATATCAATAAGCACCTTAGGATCAATTACTTTCAGTATGGCTTCTATCAGTTCACACATATATTCATGATTTTCTGTTACAGATATCGGAATCAGTAAAGATACAAAAGTCTGTCTTTTGATACTCTTAAGATAATCGCATACTTCTTTAATCTTCTTTTTAAAAGGTTTATCAATACACAGACACTTATGATATTTATCGTCGATATATTCATCAAAAAGACGCACTTCCATACCGGTCATAAAATCATCTTCCAGCATCATCATGTGTTCTATAAGAACGCCTATCAGTTCATAATCAACAGGGAAAGCTTCATCTCCCGCAAGGAATATAAGACCCATATCATCTTCTTCCATACAGAAAGTCAGCAGTACTTCTAGAGGCAAAGCCACATAACCGAACTGATTCTTATCTATCTCATGATGGTTACTGGTTGTCACAGCCATAAAATTCATATCTTCAAAATCAGTGATATAAAAATCATAGTTTACATTTTCGTCATAGAGATAGACGCCCTCTTCTTCAGTCGGCAAAAGATACAGATCTTCTTCCTCTTTTTTATCCATTCTGAAAGGGACATATACATAATCATCATCACAGCTCATCAGAATTGATAATGTAAAGACAACTCTTGTGAAGTTTTCTTCGTTCTCATTTTTACTGTAGGCAATTATACTGTCCTCCAGTTCCTGCAACAGTTTCTTTTCCATAGGTTCCTTTCTTTATTTGTGTTATTTGAGTTCTTCAAACTTCTCTCTGACAGAAGGTGCGTTCTTTGTCAGTTTCTTGATAGTCAGATCCTGAGCCTTATTATTGGCTAAACGCAGGTTGTTTTCAGAACCGATCAGAGATTCTTTGATCTTCTGCAGATGATCAATTGATTTGTCAATTTCTTCGATAGCGGTCTTAAACTTCTTGGAAGCCAGTTCATAATTACGTGCAAAACCTTCTTTGAAAGCTTCCATGTTTTCTTCAAAGTGCGTTACATCAAGATTGTTGTTTCTTTCAATCATCAGCTGTTTCTTATAGGAAACCGAATTCAAAGCCGCATTTCTCAACAATGTGATAATCGGAATAAAGAACTGTGGTCTGATGACATACATTTTAGGATATCTGTATGATACATCGACAATCCCCTCATTATAAAGTTCATTATCCGCTTCTAACAGTGATACAAGAATCGCATATTCACAACCCTTTTCATTTCTGTCCTTATCCAGTTCCTTGAAGAAATCTTCGTTCTTGTGTTTGGTGGCGCTTGTATCAGATTCATTCTTCATCTCAAACATAATCGAAATGATTTCTGTTCCATCTTCATCAAAATCCCTGAAGATAAAATCGCCCTTTGATCCGGTCTTTACATCATTATCCTTTTCAAAATAAGCCCTTGGAAACATACCCATACGGTTCTTATTGAATTCTGTAGAACAGTGTGTTTCCAGAGTTTCTCCGATCATCTTGGTAGACATCTTCATTTTGAGATCCTTATAGAAATCAACCTGAGTCTGTTTTTCCGCTATCTCTTTATCCTTATAGGATAACTTTTCTTCATAGGAATTCTTCAGCGTCTCCATCTTCAGTCTTGTTTCATTAAGCTCTTTTTCTTTTTCTTCCTTAACATAAGATATCGCTTCATTTACCGCTAAATCCTTTTCCGTATCTTTGGCTTTAAGCTGCTGTTTCAAAAGATTCATTTCAGCTTCATTCTTATCATCAATAGTACTTAATCTGTCCTGAAGTTGCGCAATTTGTACTTTATAATCACTTATCTGCCTGTTTAAGTCTTCAGATTTCCTGTTGAGATCGAGTTCATGGTCCTTCATTACAAGGTCCATCTGAGATTTAAGTTTTTCATCAAAAACAGCCTTCTGTTTCTTTACCTCTTCATTGAACGCATCATTGCGCACATGATCGAGAAGAGTATTGTAGTCAGCTTCATCTATACTGAATACCTGACCGCAGTTTGGACATTTGATTTCTTTCATGTTTCCTCCTCACACTCTTATATCAATATGGTAAATCATCGCATCTTCAACATCTTTACCCGTTAATTTCTTAACCGCTTGTTTATATGCCTCCAGCTGATCATGATAGTGTTCATCAAGACCTTCATCATTTCGATTGGTCTTCCAGTCAATGATATGTAACATACCATCTTTTTCATAGATCAGGTCAATAATACCGTTCCATAATTCTTCTTCACTCTTATAGGTAAACGGTACTTCCGAATAGATCTTATCGGCCTCCATTAATACCGGAAGTATATCTTTAACAGCTTTACCCTTCTGATCATATCCGCCGTTATGCATAGTCTCATATACCTTATTTAAAGTACTGATGAATTCTGTTCTGTATTGATCAAATTCCGGTCTTACATAATCAGAAATGATATTATCAACCGCATCATCCTTTTCAATTCTGTCCTTGGACATGATAATCAGTTCCATCATACGGTGAACCATTGTACCGATTAAAGTTGCATAAGACTCACCATCAGATAAGGATACATTATCTGATCCACAACTGTCTTCATTGGTCTTGTCTTCAGCCTTGATATCACTTGGCTGTCTGAATGAATAGGTTTCCTTATTGCTGATTTCTGTTGTCCCAACATTGTAAAGTTCCTCAGGATCTTCGTCAGGATAATCAGGCATCTGATAGTCGGGATTTTCTTTATATGTTTCAAAGAAATCGCCATCCGCATTTTCAACAAGAGGTTTCCATGTATTACCCATGCCTTCAGGCTTGCCATTCCTTCCAGGTTTTTTTGGAATATTGACAATCAGAACATTGCGCGCACGGGTCGCAGCTACATAAACCAGACGTTTATCTTCGCTCTGTTTACTAATCTTTTCCTTATCCTTTTTATCACTCCATTCATCCGTTTCAATATGGGTAATGGTGATACCGGTATCTTCGTTTTTTTCACCAATAGAACATATGTACGCATCAGCTCCGCTGTCTTTATATTCTATTCTTATAGAAGGAGTAGAATTATTTGCACCAGATTTTGCCAGTATGACAATCGGAGCTTCGAGACCTTTTACCTTATGCAGATTGGCAATATGGACGGCATCACTTTTCTGGCTTAAGGAAAGACATCTTTCAAGGTCTGAGTTTCCAGAAAGAAGTTCATCCAGATAATTTACCGCATCAGCGTAAGTCACAACAGAACCTTCCGTTTCTCTGCCTCTGATCAGTTCAAGAGTATAATAAACAATCTCCATTCGATCAGCTGAAACATAACGGAATATTTCCAGTTTATCCATAATCTTTTCATATAAGGATGTCGGTGTAAGAACAGCTGTTGATTCAGATAAGTCATATAAATCTTTCATAGCCTTATCCATACCAGAATTAATACAATCTCTCTTTTCAATTCTTAAACGTTTTCCTTCTTTGACATAGGCGGCCAGATCATTATCATTAAAACCGAAAACATCGCTCTTTAAAGTTGAAACCAGAGATACCTGATCAGCAGGAT
The DNA here is from genome assembly GCA_030523555.1 of Erysipelotrichaceae bacterium. Taxonomy (GTDB): domain Bacteria; phylum Bacillota_I; class Bacilli_A; order Erysipelotrichales; family Erysipelotrichaceae; genus Colivicinus. The sequence continues at coordinate 12,314 of JAUNIH010000042.1, read as the reverse complement.
CAGTAACTGTTTTATATATATTGGCAATTGTCCTTAAACCTTCACATTTTTCAAAGAGAACTTTACCCTCGACTCTTGCAGGAATCTTTTCCTTTTCAAAAGCTTCTATACATCTGGCAATCGGCTTCTTGCCGGAGAAGATAACCATAAAATCACCATAACTTACAGTTCTTTTATTACCTTCTTTATCCGTAAGATATAAATTTTTATTACCTGTAAGTCTTTTGATAATTTCAATGATTCTCAGGTTATCATCCATATCCGGATAATCACTTAACAGCTTTTCTGAATAGGATTCATAGGTATAGATACCCTTCAGTTCGTCTGAATCCTTATCAGTACCGATATTTTCAATATCAACATACCGACTCTGCTCGTCAGTTTCTTCAGGCATAGTCATATTAAAGACATCATTAAAGTAAGTCTTTACTTTATCCTTGGAACGGAAGTTGTTCACCAGTTTCTTGACTTCACCAACGCTTGCATCTTCAAAAAGATGTTTAACCTTCAGATATGAAGCAACATCAGCTCCTCTGAAACGATATATAGACTGTTTGGGATCACCTACAATAAATAAGGAGCCAGGTCTTGGTTTACAATCCATCCATGACTTCTGATTTGGATCAGCAGCCGACAGATAAAAGAAAATTTCAGCCTGCATCGGATTGGTATCCTGGAATTCATCAATCATAAAATATGAGTGTCTGTTATAGATATAATCAATCAATTTCCCACCCTTATGAGCGTCTTCCTCCAGAACATTTCTCAGGTAGTATAAATAATCAAAGAAAGTAAACAGACCATCCTGTTTAAGCTTTTCTTCCAGCGGTTTTACACACAACAGTAAAAACCTCAGCGTATTCTGATACTTGTAGTTATTTAATTTAGGAAGTAAAGCTTCAGGATTATCTTTATCCGCAATATTCAGAACTGTTTTACCCGCCTTGTCTCTTACAATTGATTCAGTGGTAAAACCAAGTTCATCATTAGTAGCAGCATATTCAAGATCTTTTATATCCTTTAAGGCTTTATATACGCCTGTATAGTTATAGCGCCATTCTTTATGCAGAATATCATTGGCTGAGGCATAGGCTTCACCAATAGGATCTCTTTTGTCGGTTTTCCCCAGTTTGACTGTCAGTTTACCCAGATCATTATTAAAGGCATCCAGAACTCTTCTTACTTCATTCTGTAACTCCTTAGGGAAAACCGTCTTAAACTCAACACAATATCTATCATCGAAATTGAACTTCACATTTCTTCGATCCATTATTTCATACATCAGTTTGCCAAACATCTCTTCACTGTTCCAGAACAGCATTTCAAAACGCTGTGCATACTTCTTTATATCTGAACCATGTTTCCCCTTACGGCATTCAAGATAAAACTGAGAATAGATTTCTTTGGCTTCATCCGCACTTATCAGTTTTGCATCACTTGGGATTCTGGCTTCCGAAGGATGTTCAGAAAGAATCATATTACAGAAGGAATCAATCGTTCCCATAAAACACAGGTCAATATCTTCTAAAGCCTTGGCACATCTTGATCTGCTTAAATCAGTAGGCACATCCAGATCACCTGCATGTTTGGCTCCTTTATGATTATCAGGATCAGCTCTTTCACTCAGCATCTCCTGAAAACGATCATAAAATTCCAATGCAGCGTTCTTGGTAAAAGTGATGGCGCAGATTTTATCTACCGGTATGCCGTTTTCAACCATCGAAACCATACGGTTTACCAGCATCGTCGTCTTACCTGAACCGGCTCCGGCTTCCACGAAAAGATTGGTATTGATCTTATTTAAAATGTCATCTCTGGCTATTTCATCGGCAGTATTCCACTTTTTATTGTTCATCTTTTACCACCTTTCCGCATATTGAACCAAGTCTGCAGTATCTGCAGATTTTCTTCTCTTCTTCTTTTGTCATTTCACCAATTTCAAAATCAGCTTTTTCAATCGCCTTCTTAAACTGCATAAGTTTTTCGTTAAGCTGAGCCTTTATTTCATCATCATATTTACAGGTGACAATACCATCTTCAAAACGCAGGATTCTGTATTCGCAATGATCAACTTCTACATTCATCGTCTTTTCCACAATATAGGCATAGATTACTACCTGCAGACAGCTGTCTATATCATCTTTATGATGATTATTCCTACTGGATTCAGTCTTGAAGTCAATGATGACAGCTTTGCCATTATCCATTTTTTCAACTCTATCCGGAAAACCATGAATCGTAATTCCTGATTCATGTTTAACGTATCTGTCTTCTTCCTTAAAGAGCAGTTCTCTAGGGTATTTATGATCCATCTTCCAGCCGTTTTCAGCCATCTCAATAAACTGTTCCCTGGTGGTATCGCTCTTTTCGATAATCAAAGGTACAGAAATCTTCAGATATTCATCAAAACATTCACCTGCAAATTTCTTAAACTCTTCCAGAGAAATATCCTTATGTTCAGACAGATATTCCATCAGCGAATGCACCAGTGTCCCCTGTTCGGTAGCTGCTATAACCTGATAAGGATCATAATCATCTTCAGCATTAATCTTTAACAGATTCTGGTAGAAAAAACACTTCGGACAACTGAAATAGTTATTTAAAGCACTAGGTGAATACTTCCCGATATCAAGACAGGTAGTTTCTTTATTACCGCTGTTTTTGGCTTTATATACAATATCTTTAGCTTCGTTGTAGGTTTTACCTATTTCTCTGTTTTTAGAAAGTGCTGGTTCAAAATAAGCTATTTTTTCAACATCTTCTTTTTTAAAATCTTCAAGGCTCTTATTACCGTGTTCAAGTCTGTATATTTCATACAGAAGACTTGAGGCATTATTATTCTTTAATTCAGAAACATTAAGTCCCGGATAAGACAGGACAATCCTGTTGTTTAAAGCTGAAGAAAGATAAATCAGATTCAGAAGTGTGTTTCTTTTTTCTTTAATCTTTCCTGCTGAACTTAAATCATCATTACCAAAATCCTTTAAGTCACTATCCAAAAGTAAAGGATTCTCTTTTACAGAACCAGGATAGACAGCTGATGATAAACCGCACACATAAAGATTCTTTCTTAAAGAACCCATAGCCTTATCAATGCTGGTGACATGAATATGACCTGGTTTACTGCAAGATCTGTAACACATCTTTTTCAGCAAGCCTTCAATGACATCACTGTCTGTATCATAACCCGCCATCTTTGTGGTCTTGATTTCATTCACGATGATATTTCTGGCCGACTCATCAAGCTTACTTTCATTTCTGTTTATTGCATACTTTACAATAAATTCTTCTATCGGTAGAGAAAGTTCTTCAGCAGCTTTTTTGAAATAAGGAATGTATTCTCTTAATGTCTTATTGTCATTGATATCTCTTTCTACAGCCTTTTCGAATTCTTCAACACGATTACTATTGATATCTTTGTTTTCTGTAAGTCTTAACTTTGATAGTCTGTCATATAAGATATTCTTCTTTAATTCATCTTCTCCAGTAATTTCTGTATCAAATAAAGTAAAGTTAAAATATGGACTCTTCAACATATCCATAAATGGTTTCCAGCCGTAATTACCTTCATTCATCCAGTAATAATAGACTCTTAACAATTTCCCGGGATATGAATTTATTATGGAAACACCACCATCGAAAGTCATATTCATACCATATTCTTTAGAGTAATCATAAAGAATCTCTGAATAAGTATTATAATCAGCACATGCAATGACACATTCGTCACTGTTGTGGTTCTTATAGATATCATCAAGAATATAAGCCAGTTCATTACTTGATCCATAACAGTTAAGATATTTGTCCACATGGACGCTGTTTTTATTTACGCCATATAAATCAAATATCGAAATACTTTTCACATTATCCGCAAGAGCTTCAGCCAGTTTCTTACCCAGAACTGTCGGAGGATATTCTTCAATTATGGTTATTTCATCAAAGACTTTTAAAGAGTTTTTTAACGCATATCGGATAAGACCTATTGTATCTGTCTTGTTTTCACTACCCAATAATTCCGTATAATTTTTCAGAACTTCATATAAAGCTTCATTCTTTTCCTTAAAGATACCCTTATCCAATATTTCTTTAATCGCATCAAGGCTATCATCTTCACTGATATTTCTGATGGTAGTAATGGTATTGGAAATATTCTTAATATCACTAAGTTTCCTGTTGGTAAAATAGGAGACATTCTCAACTGCTTTCTTAAAGTATGAAAGTTCTTCATTTTTAGACACAAAACTTTTATCACATACTTTACCGCTTCTGAGTAAAGCTTCTTTTGAGAGTTCAACAGGTGTAAAAAAGCGTGTATTAAAAAGACTGCTGTTATGATATGCCAGCGATATGGATAACTTACTGGATTGAGGTATTAATATTATTGTTTCCTTCATCATTGTTTTAATTATAAACTATCCCCCTGCATTTATCTGTTGTACCCTGCAAACCCTATTTACTTTCAAATTATAAATTAATAATATTCTTATAGAAGAAACGGGTTTTCACCACATACACTTTTGTGGCCTGCTCGTTTCTTTTTTATTTATTCCGGATCCTTTTCTGTTTCCCAGATATGATCCCAGAAAGGATCTAACCAATTGGTTTCTTTAATAATCTTTTCCTGCTGCTCATCTGTAAAATCAATCAGATTGCAGTAATCTTTTATATTTTCGTCTGGTTCAAAAGTATCGTAATGTGCATAAAAGGCTAATCCCGGAATAACAGCTACATTAAATTCCATCTTGGCATATCTTTTCATATAAGGGGCAGCTTCTGCTTTTACAGGAATTCCTGCATCCCTAAGTGCCAGATATCCTCCCACAACCTCATCAACACCACATTCTACTCCTCCATACAAATTTAAGACCCAGCCATTGTTATCGTGCTGTGGAACCATATGGATTCTAGTCCGGCTTCCTCCAGCTATAACCTCCCATCTGTGACTTGGATTTGTTCCGGTATCCCATAATTTCTGACTTGATGTTTCTACAAAATTAAGCCAATCATCTTCGCTGTCAGGATCAGGAACATTGCACTTTACAAAGTGTACAAGATTTCCATTTTCATCTCTTTCACAGTCGTTATAAGGAATCATGCCTCCATCACGGCCATCGCCAATTCTCTTATAGTTTTCAAGTGGAGTTCCCACACATCTGTCAGGTACTGCACCATGATAGAAAACGTCACAGATTTCCAGGTATCCGTTAAGAGTCATGCTTTTCAGCGGTTCAATCTTGTCTTCAGAATCAATATATTCAATAAGATCATTTCTTCTGTCTTCAGGAAAGGCGGTATTAAAATACTTATCATAATGGTTATCTATTTCCATCATCTTTATTCCCGGAATAATACCCGTCCTATTGAAATAAGGAAGACCATTTCTTATTTTTTCCGCATAGGTATTGTCTTTCAAAGAATCAGACCATTCCAATGCCCTATCTGTAAGCCATTCAATAAACTCTTCCTCATCATATGAATTCCAATCGTCATGAACTTCCTTCATAGGTTTTATAACTGTTTTTATATCTTCATTTAAACCTATAACAATATAATCATTATCTGTATGATTGATCTCAATCAGAAACCAGTCATATTCCTGATCTCTGAATAAGTCTTTATAAGATCTGACCACATCTTCTTCATTAAAATCTTCATCATCCTCATAATATGATTCTTCACGATATTCATCGATTGTAGGCACTGGTTCATATGACCAGAATTTCCAGTATCTGTCACCATACCTGCTAATCTTATGAGGTAAAACATCCAGAACTTCAAGCATCCTGTCTGCTTTCTCTCTTGTTCCGGTAGTGTAATTACCACCCTGAGAAACATCTCTTTCGTGTTCCCAACGTTTCGTATAAGCTTTCATAAAAACCTCCCATCATTTTACTTATGAAATTCTTTTAACTGTTTCTAATATATTTCGATCAATTCTGCCAGTTTCTGACAGCTGTTAATTACCATATTCCAAGATACATCCCCAACATAATAATTGCTTTGCTGATACACACTCCATTGTTTTTCCATAATGCTGTTATTCATAACTGAGTCAAGAATTTCTTTTGCGTTATTTACTTCGTTTCCTGTACTTCTTTTAATGCATGTTTCCTTAAATGCGTTTTTCAGATCGGAAATATCAATAGCGTTAAACTTGCTAACCATTAAAATGTGTATATCGTAGTAATCTCTCATTCTTGTATTCGCTTCAGCTCTGGATATAATCGTTTCCATTTTCTCTGCAAGAATTGTCTCAATGTTGTACGCCATCAACGGAATCTGACGATTTTCAAACATCAGCGGAAAAGCATACTCTATTGCATCTGGTGTAACAACATCTCCTGTTGAAATATCTATTTTTATAGTCTGTCTCAGTTTGTCCAGGTTTGAATCCAGCATAAAGCGCAAGCCTGGATATTCGTGTTCTTCCATAATATTGGAAGTACTTTTGATTTTAAAAGATACATTGTCATCCAACGGAATAGCGATTATTTCATTTACTGCTTTTGTAGCTTCTTCAAGAGTTAGAGGCAGCGATCGAACTGTAGCGTCAATATCCATAGTCGATCTTGTATCCAGACCAACATATGACGCCAGCAGCATACCCCCTTTTAAAATAAAGTTGTTTTTTATTTTGATACAGAACATCGTTCCAGAAACCTTTCCATCATATAATTGCGGATAAGTGTCTGTGCTATGTTACTGTTCCCATTGGACATATTTCTTATTTTGGCTTTCAACTGTGTAGCCGTATGTATCACAACATCACCTCCGTATAATCTCTGACCTTTTTTTCAATCCCAAGCTGTCGGGCGTATTTCATCAGTTTATGAATATTCTTATCAGAACGACTCATATAAGATCTGATAGCGTTACTGTAAGTCTGAATGTCCATTTCATCTTTGTGCACAATGGCATCACAGATTGTGCGGTCAATATCGAAAACTCTCACTCTGTTACCATAAACCGTATCAGCTTCATCAATTCCTTCATTGAATAATTCCTCTTTCAGATAATATGACCTGACACCTTTTTTCTTCAGATGCGAAGCGTTATAACCTCTTTTTACTGCCACCATCATCTGTTTAGGCTCATGGTCCATAAGACCATGAAGATAAAGCGCAGATTCACCTGTATAAACAGCACTTTTATTCAGCAGCTGCAGAATATACATCTGATCAGGAAGAGTATCTGATGAAATATAAACACCCTGTGCTACTTTTTCATATCTGTTTTCTTCTACAAAACGCTGCATATACGGTCTGGAAATTTCCGCTTTCTCTACTTCTTTTGTCAAAAGATAGCCATTATGGTTTAAACTCAGTTCCTTAAGTGTTTCATATTTCGTCATAGGCTTCACCTCTTTATTAACATTTACGCTTATATTATAGTATTTTATAAGCACATTTGTTAACTAGAACAGAGCTCCCAGTATCACCAGAAACCAGAACAGCATCTTCAACAAAAGACCTGCCACATAAAACATAATCACAAACGGCCAGAACATCAATGTAAATATTAATCTCAGCATATAGCACCTCCATTTAGAAGATATACGAAGAGCCAGTTTACACTGGCAGTTCAGAAAGGAAACAAAATGACAACAACACAACAATCTGATTTATCTGTCAGGATACTGACTGTAGTGTATCAGTACCCTCACAGAAACTGTAATAATAATCAAGGAGTATATGTTAAGAATTAAACAATCGATTCGGATCCAGCCGGAATACTCACTACAGCACCCCAGCTTTCTTTACACCTTTATTCTAAATCTTCGTTTATCGCAATAATATTGTTTATAAATAATATTTTAAGAACACATATTTATAGATAAAATACTGATATTTACTGATATAAATATAATAATCAAGAACACAATTTATGTTCTATAATATATTTATGAACATGAACGACCGTCTATACGCTATCGGAATGCAGCTGGAATCAAAACTCAACATCTATTTTGATGAAGAAACCTATGCCAAACTAATAAAAGACATGAATGATTTTGATGTTGTAAAAAGAAATGGTGAAGTAAACAAATCCGAATTCATGAACAGACTTATCGCCAACTATTCCGAAGACTTCATCTTCAGAGTCGAAGCGCTTTCCAAGACTGTCAGAAACGAACTCTATGAATACGGACTTAATGATATTGATACATTATCGATTAAAACCGTCATGTCCTTACTCTCTAAACAGGACACAAGATCCAACAAGTCCCGTACCTATTCCTTCAGAGTAAACAGAAAACAGATTCCTGCCTTTACAGAAATCCTGTTAAGTATTCCCTATGATCAGGATATTTCTTCGTTTCTCAGAAACATGGTCTTAAGCTATCTTTCCTTACCAATCTATAAAAGAGAACAGATAATCTTTAAAAAAGAATACGAAAAACTGATGGATGCGATAGAAAGAAAACTTGAAATCTCCTTCACCTACAGAAAATATGACCGATCCAAAAAACACATCGTCTCCCCTTACAGTATTGAAAGATCAGAAAACGAAATGCGTAACTATCTCATCGTCGAATCCCACAACTGGAACAAAGCTTTCATCATGTCTTTAAAACTCTACGATATATCCGATATCACCATTCTTAAAAACGAAAAAGCTCATTTTTCTGATAACTTCAATCAGTATTTCACATTAATGAAAAAGAATGGTATCGCCTACAACATCAATGAATACAGTATCAAGAAAGTAAGAATGGATGAAAAGGCACTAAACACATATAAGCACAAATACCTGGAAAGACCACCAATGCTGGAATACAAAGATGGTATAGCTTCTTTTGACTGCAGTGAATCACAGCTTGAATTCTATTTTGAACCATTCAAAGATCATGCTGAAATTATATAAACAACTGAGCCTCTAAAATAAGAGGCTCAGTTTTATTAAAATATTAATATAATCCCCATTCCGCAAACTTCTCAAAACCACCGATATCCTTAATATATTCTCTGGCTTCTTCTACAATATCCTTATATTCAATACCGCATACTTTCCTGTCACCTATAGCGCAGTACATTTCTACAGCCTTACCTGTTTCCTGAGCTTTTTTAAACGAATAGATATTTACCGATACATCAGCCTTGGATAAGTCTTTACCATGTAAACCTCCACCAGTTACTGAATCCGCCATATCCGAACCCAGTTTACGGTTTGTAGCACCCGCATCAACATCGCTTCCGCCACTCCATTCTCCCAATGGATTTATTATCGCATCTGGATACATCTTTTGTAGATCTATATTTTTAGCCTTAGACTGACAGATAATGAGTTTATCATCCGCAAGGATATATTTCCCATCACTTGGATATCTTTCATATATTTCTCTGGCAATACATGACAGTCTTTTCTGTTCATCACTTAAAGGCATTCCCCTGAATATACCATTATCTCCACATCTTATTTCATCCTTCTGATTATCAGATAAGTGTATATCCTGTCTTACAGCCTTAAGATCAGTTTCAAGATTTCCCGCAATTCTTTTCACTATTCCATCGACTTCTTCTAATGAATATTCAACATCGCTCTCAACTATAATGTGACATATCCCATGTCCCAATAATACTTCTGCAGCTACTTTAGGATCATCTTTTTTCTGATATGCAAGATCAACAATAGCTCCCGCAATACGATCAGCCACCTTATCAGGATGGCAAGGGTTAACTTTTTCTATCATTTTAATTCCTCCTTTCCACAAAGAGAAAATAAAAGCTCCCATCACATGATGGAAGCACATTGACTAGTATATATGTTCCATCATTCAAGCTTTACCACCTTACATTCGCAGGTTGGTGTGAAGTCAAAGGGCTTGTCCCTCATTCACTCTTTATGGTCATATTTAATTTAACACCAGATTATTCTAAAGTAAAGTATCGCTTATCTGCAGTTTTTTTATTTCTTAAAAAGAATAAGTGTTCCCCCTAACAGACACGCCTGACCGACAATATTGATACTCTGTTCCAGCCAGTTTACCCAGGCAAGAGTAGAATCAAGTCTTCCTGCATAACCCATACCCATCGATATGATAAAGGCCAGTACAAAGAAGATAATCGCTTTGTCTTTTTTAGCTCTATGGGCAAGTATACCCAAAGATGCACATATCATGCCAAGTCCTACAACCATCATCATGATAAAGACCATAGAACCGCTGTATACTGCAGGAGCAGCTGCCATTACCTTATTCTTCTTATCACTTACCATCATAATCATTCCTATACCTGCCAGAATAAATCCTAAAGACTGCATATACAGAAAACCCTTATTAAGTATTTCAAAGTTACAGATATTCACCGCATATAAAAGTTTCCATGTCGCTTTAAAAAATCCTGCGCTGAGTACAGACACGATACCTGAAGATATCAGAGTAAAGGACAGTACTGATGCCTTCCTATAGAAATTCTTCAGTATCAGCCAACCCGCCATTCCAAACAGAATCACCGGTATATAATCTACCAGCGCCATAATTACCGTAAAGTTATACATATATTCCCCCTTATCTTAAGTTTCTGAGTATCCACATCAGAAAAAACACCGATCCCATGCACACAATAACTCCCCCTGCAGCGTAGAGTCTCATATTGGTGTTAAAACTTTCGTACATTGAAACTGATCCTGCAGTTGATATCCTGCCCGCAAAGAATATATACATTCCAAACACAATCATCAGTGTTACCACGAGAATTATTAACGCCATCAGTATTTTCTTCGTTAATGGACTCATCTTTGCTCCTTAAGAATACCTATGTCTTAATTATATCCTAGAGTCTGAACAGTTCCATCAGTTCATCAAAGTTATATGGTTCCATATGTCCATCCCCCTTGAAAACCTCATTCTTTAATCCATTACTGTAGCTGATCTCCAGAGTCCAGTCTATCATATCATCAATATACTGTATCTCTGATGTATATCTCTTTTTCCATTCGCCAAGATGAAGTTTCTTCAGACCTTCCATAAAATCAGTTCTGTCTATAGAATCATATACTTCTTCAATACATCTGTCTTCATCTCTTATATGTTTTCTGTAATTAAGCACAAACTTATCATCAACCAGTTCAGCACTAACCGTTTCCGGAAAAAAGAAATTTCCATATGTGTAAGATATCTTATCAATATATTCAATATTATTATTGAATTCCATATCTCTTAATTCACTTTTGGTCGGTTTATATTCTTCACCGTTTTCCATTAATGCCTTTATAGCTATCTCAAGATAATCTCTGCTTAAAGATATCATTACTGAAGGTCCAGGATGTACCATAACCTTTTCAGGTATTACATCACTGTTTTCAAGAATATCCTTATTCTCTTTAATAGTTCTCTTTAAATCTCTTATAACTCTTCTTATTTCCTTTACACTTTTTCCTTTAAGTTCAAGTTCATAGAATCCTTCCGGACTGATCATCATAACCTTATTCCTCCTTCTTACATCTTTATTATTTCATTTGTTTATATACAATAAGTCGTTTTAAAAACGAAATATTTTTTAGGAATTTTGAATTATTTTACGAATAATGTAGTATGAAAACCAATACATATTCTGTAAACATATCTCAACCTGTAGTACAATGTACTATAGAGGAACTGATCAGTATGGCATTTTCTATCAGATTAAGCAAAGAAGAAAAAGAACTGGCTGAAAGCTACGCAAAACTGCACTCCATGTCTCTTGGTGAAGCTTTTAAAAGAGCTCTGTTTGAAAAGATAGAAGATGAGTATGATACCACGGTTGGCGAAGAGGCATATCGTGAATATCTGGAAAGCGGTAAAAAGTCGAGACCAATAGAAGAACTCTGGGAAGAGCTGAAATTATAATGTACCGTATTGAAACCGCACCCGGATTTGAAAAGGAACTTAAAAAACTTGATCACTATACCATCAGATTCATCAAGGCATGGATAGACAAAAATCTTAAAAACTGCACTGACCCAAGAATACATGGAAAAGCACTTACAGGAAATCTGAAAGGATTATGGCGCTATCGCATAGGAGATTACCGTCTTATATGCAGGATAGAAGATGAAAAACTGGTCATACTTGCCCTGAACATCGGACACAGGAAAGAGATATACAGAAAATAGAACCAAATGGTTCTTTTTTTAGGAATTTTGAATTTATATACGAATAATGTATTGAGATGAAATGCATAAAATGAAAAAGTATAGTAATGAAATAGTATTTTACATAGACAGAAATGGAGAAATAGTCAGTTTTATCCCCAAAAACAAGGGCATCTGTAATGCCACAAAAGGTAAAAAATATAAAGTATCAGATAATGACAAAAATAAACATGGTGGAAAAA
>JAUNIH010000041.1 GCA_030523555.1 Erysipelotrichaceae bacterium | reverse complement strand
GTGCCACATCTAATGACATTGGAATGCCACAGCCACACGAAATGTCAAAAAGCCACTAAAAGAACTGGAAACAGTTCTTTTTTCTTGAATAAGTATTAGTTGGATATATAATGAAATTGTACTTCAGGGAAAGGTGAGATTCCTTTATTGGCGGTAAACCCCGCGAGTCAAAAGACAGATCCGTTGAAATTACGGAGGCAACTGTACAGTCAGGAAGAAAGAGGTGTTTTTTTATGCAGAAGAAGTATTTTTCAACCCGTAATATGGCACGTATTGCGATATTGGGGGCTTTGGGCGCAGTATTGATGATGTTTGAAATACCATTACCGGTCGCTCCACCATTCTACAAGCTGGATCTTTCAGACCTTCCATGTCTTATAGGTGCATTTGCCATGGGACCTGTCCCCGCTTTAATCATCCAGGTAATCAAAATTGTCCTAAGACTGATCATCAAACCGACAAGCACAGCCTTTGTAGGGGAACTGGCAGCGTTTCTGTTTTCCAGTACCTTATGTGTGAGTGCTGCGTATTTCTATCAGTTAGACAGAACGAAAAACGGAGCCATGAAGGCGATGATTATCGCCAGTATCATCTTCGTGATTGTGGCAACAGTCTCAAACTATACATTTATCATTCCCTTCTATGTGAATTTCTATAATCTTCCACTGGATGTCATTATCGATATGGGCAAGGCGATATTCCCGTTTATTCATGACAAATTCACTTTTGTGATATCCTGTGTGGTTTTATTCAATACCATCAAAGTGATTATCATTGATATACTGACTTTTGTATTGTATAAACATATCTCACCATTGCTGGTAGAAAGATAAGTGTTGATTAAGCCTATAAGGGCTTTTTCTTTTATAATTAAAGAAAAGGACGGAATATATCATATGGCAGTAGAAATATCACATTTAGGTACTGAGACAAGAAACGCAAAAACAGAGAATCTTGATTTACTCAGCACAAGAGAAATCATTGAAATAATGAATGATGAAGACAACAATGTCGTAGCGGCAGTAAAAAAGGCTTTGCCCGAAATTGAAGAAGTAATCAGACATTGTATTGAAGCCTACAACAAGGGTGGAAGAATTATCTATATCGGAGCCGGTACAAGTGGAAGACTGGGACTCATGGATGCCGTAGAAGTGGTTCCGACATTTAACTGTGACAGATTTGTAGGTTTAATCGCCGGTGGTGAACATGCCTTTGTAAAGGCGGTTGAAGGCGCTGAAGATTCCAAGGAATTATGTGTAAATGATTTAAAGGAACTTGAGATGAATGAAAATGATTTCCTGATCGGTATTGCGGCAAGCGGAAGAACGCCTTATGTCATTGGAGGTCTTGATTACGCCAAGAAGATCGGTACAGCTACAGGATGTGTCTGCTGTAACCTCAACACGGAAATCGCAAAACACTGTGATTATCCGATTGAAGTATCGGCAGGTCCGGAAGTTCTGACCGGTTCGACAAGACTAAAATCAGGCACCTGTCAGAAGGTCATACTCAATATGATTTCAACCGCAACGATGATTGGTGTAGGCAAGGTTTATGGAAATCTTATGGTTGATGTCAAAGCGACAAATGAAAAACTGGTGGAAAGATGTCATCGTATCGTCATGGAGGCTACAGGCTGCGATCACGATAAAGCTCATGAAGCCTTATCACAGTGTGACAATCACTGTAAGACCGCAATTGTCATGATTCTTCTGGGAATAAGTAAAGAAGAAGCGGAAGAAAAACTCAGCAGTAATAATCAGATTGTAAGAAAAGCTGTTGCACAATAAAAAGAAGCTTTGCCGCGGCAGGCGCTACGGCTGGCTTCTTTTTTTCTGTCTCTGGTAACTGATGCCCTTGGGGATTTCTTACGCATTTCCAAGGCTATCTGGCCATTGACTTTTTTACGGATGTCATTGACATCTTTTTTCTTGAGTTTCATCGTATTACCTCCTGAATTTATGATAATTTATGTTGTCTTTATCAACAATACCTTTATAATATAAATGTTTAAAAGGGGAATAATTATGGGAAGAAGAGATGGTGTAAGAATAAAAGAGATGGAAGGATATCATGCGATTCTTCCTTATATCATGCCTAAAAGAACGGAAGCTGAAGTTTCTCTGCAGGATGATTTCGACATTACAAATCTGATGGCATATCTGGAAAAATACAACGCTGAACATGGAACCAACGTCAAACTCTTCCATGCGATCTGTACCGCAGTAGGAAGAACGATATATCATCGTCCTAAACTCAATATCTTTATCTCAGGAAGAAGATATTATCAGCGTAATGATATAACCTTATCCTTTGTCTGCAAACAGAAGTTTGAAGATGAAGCGTTAGAGACTCTGATGTTTATGAAGGTTAAGGAAGATGATACACTCGATTCTATTTCCAAACATATTCTCGGTGATACAAAAAAGGCCAGAAAAGAAGGTTCAAATGATCTTGACGGTCTTATGAACTTTGTGGGCAAACTGCCAAGATTTGTCTTGGAGATCTTCTTCTGGACCTTATCAAGGCTTGAATACCACGGTATCATGCCAGCCGCTTTAACTAATGGCGATCCAAACTATTCAACCTGTATTCTTTCAAATCTCGGTTCAATCAAAGCGGGATCATGTTATCACCACTTAAGTAATTATGGTACCTCAAGTATGATGATTACCATCGGTACGATGGAAAGAAAAGATGATAAGATCAGTGTCGATATGCAGGTGACAGTTGATGAAAGAATAGCGGATGGTTTCTATTTTGCGAAATCATTAAGACTGGTAAAATACCTGCTGGAAAATCCGGAAAAACTCTTTGAAAGAATAGGTGATCCGGTTCCTGAAGAACTGTTCAAATAAAAACCACTAACGTGGTTTTTAAATTGTTTGAAGTTCTTTTAACAGTTTTTCAAGCTGATCAGTATCAAGTTCAAGATATCCACCGGGATTTTCCTTCTTGGAAGTCATATGAACCTGATGGGTATCACAGGTATTTACGACATCTTTTATATTATGAATTCTTACTCCTCCTCCTGGAAGAAGCTGTATTTTTTCACCATATTTTTTATGAAGATTGTTGATTCTTTGACATCCTTCAAGGATATTGCTGTAGTCGGCTTTGCCGCTGGTAAGGATACGGTCGATTTTCAGATCGATAAGTTCTTTTATACCTTTTTCCTGATCATTAATCACATCAAAGGCTTTATGGAAGACAGCTTCCTTATTGTATGAATGAATAAGTTCAACCATTTCTTTAGTACGCTTTATATCAATATTGAGATCTTTCGTCGTAAAGCCAAAGACGATACCGTCGCTTCCCGCTTCAAGGAAGTTTTTCGCATCCTTCAGCATTGTTTCAAATTCAATATCGTTATAGATAAAGTCTCCACCTCTTGGTCTCACCATGGTACAGACAGGAGTGGATATCTTATCTTTAACAGCTTTAAGGGTTTCTAGACTTGGTGATAATCCTCCAAGTTCCAGGGCACAGTTTAGTTCTATGCGATCAATTGGATACTTTGAGGCAATCAGCGCATCATTCAGATTACCGATACATATTTCTATTTTTATTCCGTTTATCATAATTTAATTATAGGTGATAATGATATGATTATCTTAAGATATGGAATACAGAGATAAGATAAAAATATTCTATTTTGACCTTGATTCAACGACTTATGATCATAATGATGACTGTATCAGGGAATCGACTTATGAGGGTTTAAGAAAACTGAAGGAAAAGGGATATAAGGTATGTCTTAATACTTCAAGATCATATGCGGAACTCTATAATGCGCCGAAAGATTTTCTTGAACTGTTTGACACAATTATTCTTATAAGCGGGGCATATATCATTAAGGATAATAAGGTAAGTGTGAAGAAGTTCAAAAGGGAAACAATAGATAAATTAATAAAATATTTTGATGAACACGAACTGACCTACCGTTATTCAACAGTTGATGGCGGCGGATATCTTAACAGACATGATGAAGATAAGGAGGGATTGTTTAAACGCTTATATGATATGATACCTCCGATTAAAAAATATGAAGGGGAAGATGTCATAGGATTTATCTTCTATGCCGATAAGGATATCAGGGAAGAGGTTTATACCTTACTTGATAAAGAGAAGTATTCGGATTTAAGAGTAGGTGGTGAAATATATCCGGAAGATGTAGATAAGGGTAAGAGTATGGTAAAAGATGCCTTATCATATGGCTTTAAGGAAGATGAGATATGCGCCTTTGGTGACAGTAACAACGATGTCTCAATGTTTAAGAAAGCGGGATTGTCTGTAGCTATGGGGACCTGTTCACCAATGGCGAGAGATAATGCGGATTATGTTACAGAAGATATATCGGATGAAGGTCTGTATAAGGCATTAATGCACTTTGGATTTATAGGAGAATAAAATGTTAAGTTATTATGTAAGTCTTACAGGAATCAATGAATCATGTGTGGAATCAGAAGAAATCGACATCGAAAATCTGGCGGATAATGAAGCGGTAATAAAGGCTGAATATTCAATGATTTCCGCAGGTACCGAGTTATCCAGAGCTTTTGCCCTGAAGAAAGGCTTCAAGTATCCTGTACGTCCCGGTTACTGTATGGTCGGAAGAGTTCTTAAAAAAGGTAAAGATATCAAGGCTGATGAAGGAGATCTCGTCTTTGTCAATGCGCCTCACTCATCTTTAGTAAGATGGGAGACCGGCGAAGAGACTCAGGGTCCGATGATTATGAAGATTAGCGATGGGGTAAAACCGATAGATGCGACAGCTATAAATCTTCTGCTGGTGGCTTTGCAGGGTGTAAATCTCAGTGAAGTAAAACTTGGTTATACCGTAGGGGTATTCGGTTTGGGGAATATCGGTATTATTACGGCATTACTGTATAAGAAACTGGGATGCAGGGTTATAGGTTTAGATCCGGTGTATGAAAGATGCGAACTGGCTGAAGAGATGGGTATTATGGAAACTGTATCATCTTTAAACCAGAAGGAAGAAATAGATATATTAACTGATAAAAAAGGACTTGATATAGCCGTTGATGTCAGTGGTATATCATCCTGTATCATGACCTGTATAGAAGCTACTAAAGCCTATGGCCAGGTCTTACTTTTAGGTTCACCTAGACAGTCTTATGAAACCGATGTGATGCCGGTCTTCAGTAAGATACATATGAAAAACCTTAAGGTCATAGGAGCCTTCAATAAGACAGCACCTGTTCACAGTGTTGATGGAAGTATCAATTCTGTAGAAAGAAACTTTGAAATCGCCTGTGAGCTTTTAAAGGATAAGACTGTTGATGTATCAAAGATGATATCGGCGGTGGTTGATCCTAAGGAATGTCAGAGCGCGTATTATGATCTTATGTATCATAAGAATATTGTCAACTGTATTGTCTTTGACTGGAGGAATTACTGATGAAAGCCTATGAAAAATATTATGAAGAACTGAATAAAGTAGTAGAAAAAGTAAGAAGCACACAGGCAGATAATATTATGAAGGCTGCTGAACTATTGGCTGATGTGACTGAGCGTGGTGGTATCATCTATGGCTTTGGTACAGGGCATTCACATCTTGTGGTGGATGATGCCTTCTGGAGAGCCGCAACACCCGCAAACTACTGTGCACTCTTAGAGCCAAGCGCTACCGGCAATCAGGAAATCACCAAATCATACTATGTTGAAAACACCTATGGTAACGGTAAGCTGATAGTCGACTATCATCGCATTACACCTAATGACTGTATGATTATTATCTCTAACAGCGGTAATAATATCGCACCTGTTGATGCGGCTATCAGAGCCAAAGAAAAGGGGATACCGGTTATCGGTATAACCGCTGTAGAATATTCCAATTATCTTAAGTGTAAACATGAATCAGGTCTTAAACTGAAAGACGTGGCAGATATCGTTCTTGATAACTGTTCGCTTATTGGGGATGCGGCAGTTGAGATAGATAACTTTGATATGAAAGTTGGTTCTACCTCTTCAATACCTAATATTTATCTTCAGAACTGTATACTTACGCAGATGGTGGAGATACTTGTAGAAAGGGGATTTGAGCCTGATGTCTACTATAACGGGCATATGGCATTCATGAAACCTGAGTGTGCTGATCATAATGATAAGCTTGTAGATAAATATTTCTATAAGATAAGAAATCTTTAAACCGGTTATACCGGTTTTTAGTTTGGAGTGATAAATGAATGCCAGATTTATATTTATATCTTGATTTGGTATGGAAACGAACTATAATTAGTAATAGTTAGTTTGCGAACTAATTAAGAGGTGATTTATGGAAAGGAATCTCATGTTTGAGCTTAAACAGCTGGAGCTCTTAGGGAAGGCCTATCGTCCCAAGAATCCGGTTTTTAAACGCAATCTGAACTTTACCCAGGTTCATATCCTGATTTTTCTGTTTACACATGAAGATGAAGATATATGTCAGAAGGATCTTGAGATAGAAACCGGTCTAAAAAAAGCTTCGATTACGGGAACGCTTAATTCTTTAGAAGATAAGGGCTATATCATCCGCGAAGTATCCAGCGATGATAAAAGAAGAAATCATATTGTTCTGACGGAGAAATCACTGAATATAAAGAAACATATTCAGGAAGGTTTTTATGAGTTTAATCAGATAGCTTTAAAAGGATTTGATGATGAGGACAGAAAAGAACTGTTCAGACTTATTGATATGGTTGAAAACAACCTTAAAGGAGGTATGAGTGAAGCTGATTTTTAAATATATGAAGCCTTTCGCTATAACCATAGTGGGAATTATCATACTGACATTCTTACAGGTACAGACAGAACTGAAACTGCCTGACTATATGTCGGATATTGTTACAAACGGTATTCAGTATGGTGGTATAACGGAAAGTGCTCCTGAGATTATAGGTAAAAGCGATATGGATGAGCTTTTACTGTTTACAGATGAAGATGATACAATTCTTTCTTCATATGAACTTGTAAGTGCAGGTAATACTGTAAGAGTTAAAGGAAAAGATCTGACACTGACTGAAGATTCATATCAGCTGAAAGATGAAAGTGCTGTAAGTGATTATCTGGAGATACCACTGGTGTACAGCTATATCTGTCAGTCACAGAACATCGCCTTAAGTGAAGAAACTATTGATAATGTCTTGCCGCTTATAGAAAATGCGGCTTCATCGTTATCTGATAACTTTGGCTCAATGGCCAAACTCAAGATAGGTGAATGTTACGCCAATGTGGGATTGTCGACTTCCGATATTCAGAATAACTATATTCTGATGATAGGTGGAATAATGCTGGTGGTGGCAGGTATAAGTATGCTGGTACAGATGGCATCAACCTATCTTGCGACCAAGACGGCAAGTAAGATTGCGAATAATCTAAGAAGAGATACTTTCAGTAAGATTGAATCTTTCTCTTCGACCGAGTTCTCGCGTTTTTCTACCTCATCTTTGATAACCCGTACCAATAACGATATACAGAAGATACAGGAACTCTCTCAGATGATGATGAGAATGATGCTGATGGCACCTATTATGGGTCTTACATCAGTATTCAAGGTTATAAAGTATCCAAGTATCTCATGGTTACTGCTGGTGGCAATTGGTGTCATCATGGGCGCAATGCTGATACTGGCAATGTTTGCACTGCCTAAATTTGAAGTTCTGCAGAAACTGACAGATAAGATGAACAGCGTTCTAAGAGAATTCTTAGATGGAATGCTCGTTATAAGAGCGTTCAACGGTCAGAAGAAGGAAGAAGACAAGTTTGATGATGTCAATAAGGAACTGACCAGTGTAAACCTCTTTGTCAGCAGAATGATGAACCTGATGTCTCCGGTTATGACAATTACGATGAATGTACTGACTATTGCCATTACCTGGTTCTCAGCTCATCAGATTGACATGGATGTCATCAGTATCGGTGATATGATGGCGTTCTCCCAGTATGCGATGCATGTGGTAATGTCATTCATGATGGTTACCATGATGTTTGTAATGATACCTAGATCTCTAGTATCCGCAAGACGTGTAAAAGAAGTTCTTGATACCGAAAATTCAATAGTCGATCCTGAAAATCCAGTTGAAATAGGAGAAGAAAACGGTGTATTAAGTTTCAATCATGTTGATTTTACTTATCCTGGAGCTGAAGAAAAAGTTTTGAGTGATGTAAGTTTTGAGGCCAGACCTGGTGAAACTGTAGCGATTATCGGTTCTACCGGTTCAGGTAAGTCGACGATTATCAAACTTATTCCAAGACTCTTTGATGTCAGTGGCGGATCCATTACCTATAACGGTCATGATATCCGTGAATACCGACAGTCTGAACTTCATGATAAGATCGGTTTTGCCTCACAGAAAGGTGTTCTTTTTACTGGTACAATCAGATCCAATATTGAATTTGGAAGAGATATAAGTGATGAAGAACTTGAGGAAGCAATCAGAATATCGCAGTCCGAAAATATCATTGCGGAAAAAGAAGAAGGTGTTGATTCGGCTATTACCCAGGGCGGTACCAACGTCTCAGGCGGTCAGAAACAGCGTATTTCTATTGCCCGTGTATTGGCTCAGAAGAAAAACATCTATATCTTTGATGATACCTTCTCAGCTTTAGACTATGCGACAGACAAGAAACTGAGAAGTGAACTGAATGAACTTATTGAAAAGACCAGGTCGACAGTTATTATTGTTGCCCAGCGTATTTCAACCATCAGAAATGCCGATAAGATTATCGTTCTTGATGAAGGAAAAGTTGTGGGCGAAGGAAGACATGAAGAACTTCTCAATAACTGTGATGTGTATAAAGAGATAGCTTATTCGCAGCTGTCCAAGGAGGAATTAGCGTAATGCCACCAATGAATGCTGCAAAAGTTGAAAAAGTAAAAGACTTCAAGGGTACTATAGGTAAACTTGTATCCTATGCAAAGCCATACTACGCTAAAATGATTATCGGTTTAAGCCTGATGGTTATATCAACAGTCTTATGTATCTATGGGCCTAAGTTATCTGGTGATGTTACAACACTGCTGGCTGAAGGTATCATGCTCAAATATCAGGGTCTGGGTGGAATTGACTTTGAAAAGATAGGGCAGATGGTACTGCTGATAATTGGCCTGTATGTCGTATCAGCGATTATGGATTATCTTGTAAGTTTTATTTATACGGATATTTCCGTTGATGTTTCCTATAAGTTAAGAAGAGATGTATCTGCCAAGATAGACAGACTGCCGTTAAAGTATTTTGATGGTCAGTCTCATGGTGATGTCTTATCCAGAGTTACCAATGATGTCGATACGATATCCAATAACCTGACCAATACCGTATCACAGATGCTCAACTCTACGGTAAATATTGTCGGTGTCCTGTTTATGATGTTTACAATATCCTGGAAGCTGACACTGATATCTTTACTGATAATACCTTTATCAGGAATAGTAGCGGCTTTTATCGTCAAAAAGACACAGAAGCTCTATTCTGCGCAACAGAAATATATTGGTCTAGTCAATGGTCATGTTGAAGAGATGTTCTCAGGTCATATGACAGTAAAGACCTTCAATTATGAAGATAAGTCTATCAGTGAATTTGAAAAGCTGAATAATCAGCTGTATGAAGTAAACTATAAATCACAGTTTCTATCAGCTATCATGATGCCGGTAACCGGTTTTATAGGTAACCTCAGTTATGTGGTTGTATGTCTGATGGGTGGTATGGAAGTAGCTTCCGGCAGGATGACAATCGGTGAAATACAGTCCTTTGTAACATATGTCAGAAGACTCAATCAGCCAATAAGCCAGATATCACAGTTAATGAATACTGTTCAGTCTATGGCAGCAGCTGCCGAAAGAGTATTTGATATCTTAGGTCAGGAAGAAGAAGAAAAAGACTGTGAAAATCCGGTTAAAATCTATGATGAAAACGGTGAAATGACAATTCAGGGTAATGTTACATTTGAAAATGTCAGATTCGGATATGATCCGGAACAGATTATCATCCAGGACTTCTCAATGTATGTGGAACCTGGTAAGGATGTCGCTATTGTCGGTCCTACCGGTGCCGGTAAGACAACGCTGGTTAAATTATTGATGCGTTTCTATGAACTCAATGGCGGTAATATCTATATTGATTTCAAGAATATAAAAGAATATACCAGAAATGATTTAAGAGATATCTTCGGTATGGTTTTACAGGATGCCTGGCTGTTTGAAGGTACCGTTATGGAAAACCTGAAGTTTGTCAAACCTGACGCTACAGATGAAGAAGTCTATAAGGCATGTAAGATGGCCCATGTTGATCACTTTATCAGAACCCTGGAAAACGGATATGATACATTGATCAGTGAAGAAACTTCCGGTATCTCTCAGGGTCAGAAACAGTTACTTACAATCGCGCGTGCATTCTTAAGTGATCCTAAGATTCTGATTCTTGACGAAGCGACATCTTCCGTTGATACAAGAACCGAACAGCTGATTCAGGATTCGATGGAAGAATTAAGAAAAGGCAGAACCGCCTTTACGATCGCCCATCGATTATCGACAATCAGAAATGCCGATACAATTATCGTTCTTGATAAGGGTGATGTTGTAGAAGTAGGTGATCATGAATCACTGATGGCTAAAAACGGTTTCTATGCCCGCCTCTATAATTCACAGTTTGAAAGTTAAATCAAAGGAAGCCGCAAGGCTTCTTTTGTTATACTTTAATTATGAAATATGAACTTAAAGAAAGATGGTTATATATAGATACATCATCCTTATTTGTAAAGACGATACAGGAATTCTTTGACAGCTATATCCCTTCAAAAAAGATTCAGCATCTCCTCATTCAGAACAAAAACATTCTCCTCGACAGTAACCCTGTCAAAAGGGAAGATGATATAGCCGGTATTAATCTTATGATCAATATCTATCCTGAAGAATATGTTTATGAAAAAACGGATCTGAAGGTTGATGTGGTATATGAAGATGAACTTGTACTGATTGTCAATAAACCAAAGAATATCCTTGTACATAGTGATGGCAATAATGAGATAACTCTGACAGATATGGTCAAATCCTATTACTATGATAAGAACTATATCAGTGCCTATCCTATACACAGACTCGATAAAGAGACCAGTGGTCTTGTCGTATACTCAAAATCAGTAATATTTCAGCCTCTGCTGGATAAACTCTTAAGTGAAAAACAGATCAGAAGAGAATATCTGGCCTTTGTGGCTGGAAGATTTGAAACTGGAAGAAATATGATTATTGATAAACCGATTGGCAATGACCGTCATAATTCCGGTAAAAGAATAATCTATTCCAAGGGACAGAGTGCACTTACAAAAGTAAAAGGATTGGCAGTCAATAAGAAAGATAACTACAGTATTCTTTTATGTACTCTTGATACAGGAAGAACTCATCAGATAAGAGTTCATCTATCAAGCGAACATTATCCGATATTAAATGATGAATTATATGGTGTAAGTTCTTCATTATGTATAAGAATGGGCTTGTTCGCCAGAACCATCAATATGTATCATCCATTGAAGGAAGATAATCTTGAAGTAGAAGCGGAGCTTCCTAATGATCTCTACAGACTTTATAATGAGGCTTTATAATGAAGACCAATGCGATGAGAATGCTCGATGCGGCAAAGATCAAGTATGAGGTACTGGAATATTCTATTGATAAGGATAAGTTTTCCGGTGAAGCTGTATCAGATCTTCTGAACCTTGAATACAGTGCCTGTTATAAGACTTTAGCCCTGATTCATGAACATGACATCTATATCTGTGTCATATCTGTCAAAGATGAACTGGATCTTAAAAAATGTGCGAAAGCCATCGGGGTCAAGAATCTGGAGATGGTTCATGTCAAAGATCTGTTGAAACTTGTAGGTTATGAAAGAGGTTCCGTATCACCAGTCGGTGTAAAAAAGAATAAGGGTATCTATTTTGATGATGAAGTCAATAATCATGAAATCATTGAAATATCCGGAGGACAGTTTGGGATCGGTTTAAAGATTAACAGAGATGAACTGTTAAACTATGTTAAGGCCAAGGTTGTTGATATTGTAAAGGACAACAATGAATAAATATTACATAAACGGTATAGAAGTAGATCCTGATAAGACGGCTTTGTATTATCTTAATCTCAATCCGGAACTGAAGAAGAAGATACTTGATAAATATCCTCTGATGTTTATGCTGGTGAATAAGAAAGTAAATGATCTTATTGATTTATATCCTGATAAAGACAATCTTCAAAGAGATATAAATATGTATGTAAAGATGATTGAAGATAAGGGCTATAAGATAGTGGTAAAAGAATAAGATGACAAAAGAAGTAAAGACCAATTATGAGAAGTGGTACGAAGGTGATGATTATTACTGGGGTCTTGAACCTGCAGAATTGTGTAAAGAAATCGCAGCTATCTTACCTAAGGATAAAAAACTGAAAATACTGGATATCGGATGCGGGGAAGGCAAGGATATCATTTACTTTGGAAAGCTGGGATATGAGGTTAGTGGTTTTGATATTACGGAAAACGGTATAAGAAAGACTAAAGCCTTAGCTCTAAGAGAAGGTGTAGAGATTAATGCCTATATTGATGATGTGAATACCTTTGAACTGAATGATAATTATGACGTTATCTATTCAACCGGAACCATTCAGTATCTTGATGATGATGACAAGAAGGACCGTTTCTTTGAGATGGTAAAATCACATACCAATGTCGGGGGTATCAACTGGTTCAATGTCTTTGTCGATAAACCTTTTATACCATTACCACCAGACTGGGATAAGACAGAGAAGATGTGGATGAGTGGTGACTTATTCTCCAGATATCCTGACTGGAAGTTTTTAAGGGTTGATGAAGAAATCTTTGAATGTCATTCTTCAGGTGTCCCGCATCTACACTGTATGGATGTATTGTTTGCCAAGAAAATGAAATAGTTATTAACCTGGATATTATTCCAGGTTTTTAATTATTTTTTAGAAAATATCATTTAAAAATTAAGAAAAATGTAAAATTTACATGTTTTTTTGAGAAAAATGATAAAAAAAATCAGAAATTTTAAAAAAACTTGAATTTTAGATATATGAAGACTAGAATTAGAAACATATTGAAGGAGATTTGATATGAAATACGATTTTAGTGAATTTGGATGTAATCTGTTTGATCTGAAGGAAATGAAAAAACGACTTCCTTCCCCAATCTACAAGAAGTTTGTGGCTGCCTATAAACATGAGACACCACTTGAAGTAGAGACAGCTGATGCGATTGCCCATGAAATGAAGTGCTGGGCATTAGAGAGAGGATGTACCCATTATACTCACTGGTTCCATCCACTGACTGGTTCTACTGCTGAAAAACACAATTCCTTTGTTGAAGAAAGTAATGGTGAAGCAATCTGTCACTTCTCAGGCAAGTCATTAATCAAAGATGAACCTGATGCATCTTCATTCCCATCAGGAGGTCTAAGAGCTACATTTGAAGCCAGAGGCTATACCTACTGGGACGTAGAATCACCAGCATTCATCAGAGGCCATGTCTTATATATCCCGACTGTCTTTGTTTCATATACAGGTGAATCATTAGACACCAAGGGCCCGTTATTAAAATCCGTTGAAGCTGTAAGTGCAGCTGCTACTAAAATCGTTAATGCGTTTGGTGACAAACAGGTTAAAAGAGTTGTCCCTCATATTGGTTTAGAACAGGAATACTTCCTGGTAGATAAGGATGTCTTCTTAAAAAGAAGAGACCTCTTCTTGACAGGTAAGACTGTGTTAGGTGCTATGCCTAGCAAGGGACAGGAACTGGAAAAACATTATTTCGGTTCTATTTCTACTAAGGTCAATGACTTTATGGAAGATGTCAATAAAGAATTATGGGATCTTGGTATCTATGCCAAGGCTGAACATAATGAAGTTGCACCTAGCCAGTTTGAAATTTCACCTATATATTCAAGCTTAAATGTTGCCGTCGATCAGAATATGATCATGATGGATGTCTTGCAGAAAGTAGCTATCAGACATGATCTGGTATGTCTCTTACATGAAAAACCATATGCCGGTGTAAATGGTTCCGGTAAACACAATAACTATTCATTAGTGTCTGATGATGGTCAGAACCTCTTTGATCCAGGTAAGGATCCACACAGCAATATCAGATTTATGCTGTTTGCGGCAGCTTTAATCAAGGCAGTTGATGAATCAGCTGCACTGATCAGACTGGCTGCTTCAGATTCCGGAAATGACTTCAGACTTGGTGCCAACGAAGCCCCTCCAGCTATCGTATCTGTATATCTTGGTGAAGCGATTGAAAATATGTTCAAATCAATCCTCTCTGGAAAACCTTCATCATATATCAAATCAAGTCTGAATGATTTCGGTCTTACTACCATCAAGAATCTTCCAAAAGATACTTCTGACCGTAACCGTACATCTCCAGTTGCCTTCACCGGTAACAAGTTTGAGTTCAGAATGCTGGGTTCTTCATTAAACGCATCAAGACTCAATACGACAATCAATACTGCTTTAGCGAGCGCTCTTGATGAAATCTCATCTGAACTTGATGAAGTTAAGCACCGTCAGGATGTAAGAGAAAAAGCTATTGAAATCATTGCGAAGATCTATAAGAAACACGGCAGAGTTGTCTTCTCTGGAAATGGTTACTCTGATGAATGGGTAGCTGAAGCCAAGAAACGTGGTTTAGGCAATATCCGTACATTCTATGAAGCTATTGAACATTTCTATGATAAGGAATCCATCAGACTTTATGAAAAGTATGGTGTATATACTGAAAAAGAAATCATGGCGAGAAGTGAGATTCATTATGAATCCTACTACAACATCCGTAACATTGAAACCAGGACGATGACCGCTATGGTATATCAGAATGTCATCCCTAGCGCTATCAAGGAACTCAATTTCATTACGACATGTCCAAGTGAATATCTGTCAAAGACCATGAAGACAAAAGCTGATAAGTTATCATTATTCATTGATGAATGTTCAGATCTTGCGGGTAAGGTAGAAGATGAACTCGATAAGGCTGCAGCCAAGGCTACACCTAAGGAAAAGGGTGAAGTTATCCTCAAGAAGGTACTGCCACTGGCTGAAAAACTCAGAGCTACTGCTGATAAGATGGAACATTATATCTCAGCAGACAATCTTCCATATCCTTCATATGAAAAACTGTTCTTCGATACAGATTTCTAATAGGTAAAAGTATAGTAAAAGAGAAACGTTAAGTTTCTCTTTTTCATATATACTGATGTAAAATATATTTATTGGGAGAAAAATAAAAATATGGCAAACATTACAGAAACTCTATTAAGTCAGTTATTAAGTTCAGATTCCTTAAACGGTATCTCGAGCGCTACAGGTGTTGGTGCTGATGATATTACAAAGATCATCGCTTCTGCACTTCCTTCACTCTTAAACGGTGCAAACCAGCAGTCTACTTCTGAAAATACTGCTGCATCATTCGCTACAGCATTAGCCAACCACGCACAGGCTGATACTTCAGATCTTACTTCATTCTTCAAGAATGTTGACGCAACTGATGGTGCAAAGATCGTTGCCCACCTGGTAGGCAATACCGATACAACTGCTGAACAGGTTGCGAAGGAAACAGGCGTTACCAAAGCACAGTCCGCAAGCGTATTATCTGTTGTAGCTCCATTACTGATGAGCTTACTTGGTAAGCAGTCAAATGCGAACAGTTCATCAAACCAGAATGATATTCTTTCTGCATTCGGTTCATTACTCGGTGGCGGTTCAGGCAACAGCAACATCAGTTCTCTTGTAACATCTGCGGTTACAGCTTACGCTTTAAACGCTCTTACAAACAAACTTACTGGTAAGAAATAATTGCTTAATTGGAGGCTTCGGCCTCCTTTTTTTGTTTATAATGTAATTAATATAAACAGGAGAAATATATAATATGGCAAATACAACAGAACTATTACTGAAACAGCTGATGTCTTCAGAAACCCTGAAAGGTATCTCCAAGACAACAGGAGTTGAAACTAGTGAAGTATCATCTATTCTGGCAAGTGCCTTACCGGCATTGTTAAACGGTGCCAGCAAACAGGCAAACTCTTCCAATGCGGATGGTTTTATGAGCGCTCTGGCTGATCATCAGGCAAATGATACAAGTTCTATCGCATCATTTATGAACAATGTAGACCTTAAGGATGGCGCAAAGATCGTATCTCATCTTCTGGGAAGCAGTTCAAGTACTTCAGTAGCGAAGAAAGCCGGATCATCTGCCAAGAATACCTCAAGTGTTATGGCTGCGGTAGCTCCATTAATCATGTCTTTATTAGGACAGCAGAGTAACGCTTCAAACAGTTCATCTTCTTCAATTCTCAGTACTGTTACATCATTACTGGGAAATGATGATATCGCTGATATCGCAACGGCATTACTGGGAGGAAGCACCACTTCTTCCAATAAAAAGAAACCAAATACTTCAACTTCATCCAAGAAGAAAACAGGTACTTCCACATCTTCAAAGAAGAAGACTTCTACAACAGCCAAGAAGAAGACCGGAACTTCAAGTACATCTTCAAAGAAAAAGACGGGTACTTCAAGTACTTCAACAACAGCCAAGAAGAAGACAGGTAGCTCTGCCACTTCTTCAAAGAAAAAGACCGGCACATCTTCTACGACAGCCAAGAAGAAAACTTCTACTGCAACCAAGAAAAAGACAACAGCCAAGAAGAAAAATGATATTGATCTGAGTGATGGTATCGATATGAAGGATGTTGTAGGAATACTGGGAAAATTAATGAAATAAGAGTAAAGCTGAGTAATCAGCTTTTCTTTTGGAAAAACTTACATTGATATAGAAATTTAATAATATTTTTTCTAACACTCTACAATCGTGTGGTAGAAAAACCTAGTATTTACGCGTG
>JAUNIH010000091.1 GCA_030523555.1 Erysipelotrichaceae bacterium | reverse complement strand
CACCCATACATAAGTCCAACCTGTATGGGTAAAGTCACGAAAGTCCATATAACCATTATTATAAGTCAAGGCATCACATGATGCCTTTTCTTTTGTATAATTGATATTTAAAGGAGTTTAACTATGCAGAAATTATTTGTGTTTATGATAGACGCTTTATGCGCATCAGATATTGAACAGATGAAAGAACTTAATTACTTCAATGAAGTAATATCCAAAGGTTCATATGTCGCATCTTTAGAACCTGTATATCCTGCCCTTACATACTGCTGTCATACATCAATACTTACAGGTAAATATATTGACGGTCACGGTATCATCAACAACGAAGATCAGAAAAGAGGCTGCAAACAGAGTAAGGTCTGGTTCGGCTTAAAGAAGGATGTCAAGGCACCTACACTTCTAGATCTCGCAAGAGAACATGGCCTCACAACCGCCTCTATCTGCTGGCCGGTATCTGCAGGTGCAGACTACACCTACAACTGGCCGATGATAGTCCCATATGGCTATCATGGATATGACCCATTACAGTATCTTGATAAAGGTAATGCCACTCAGAATCTTCTTGATAAGTATTACTGGAAATACGGACGTTTCCAGAAAGGCAATGACTGTTCACTTGATTTATTGACCATGGCTATCTCACCTGATCTCATCAGAGACTTCGGTCAGCCTGATGTCATGCTGGTGAAAATGTGTGATCTTGACACCATGAGACATACCTATGGTGTATATTCTGAAGAAGCCAAGGAACAGCTCAGAAAACACAACGAAGAATTCGGAGTACTCTTAGAATCCATTAAAAGATATGGTGATTATGACAACACAAACTTTGTCATCATGGGTGACCATGGACAGACTGATATTGAATGTGTCTTAAACATCAACACATTACTCGAAAAAGCGGGATTCATCCGCAAAAATGATAAAGGTGAAATAGTCGACTTAGACTGTTTTGGACATTCCACATGTCTTACCTGCAATATTGAATTAAAGAATCCTGAAGATAAAGAAATGGAAAAGAAAGTCCGTGACTATCTTGAATCATTAAAAGATGATCCTGATATTCAGCTTGACTATGTCTATGACAAAAAAGAAATGGAAGAGATCTATCACGCTGAAGGACCATATGATTTCATCATTGAAAGTAAAAGAGATATCTCTTTCTCTGATGATACAAACTGTCCTGATATCTTCTCATACAAGATACCTGGTTCTCACAAGTGCGGTGCCGCCACTCACGGTTCTTCACCATCCAGAAAAGAGACAACTCTATTTATCGCCAGTGGACCTTCTGTAAAACAGGGTGTTGTATTACCTGTAAGAAGTATGGTTGATGAAGCAACTACCATGGCCAGAATGATCGGTTTTGAAATGAACGATACCGATGGTAAAGTCATGGAAGAAATCTTAAAATAATAATATGAACACTACTCTAAGATTTCATTCAGGATTAGATACAATCGGTGGGGTAATACTTGAAATAAGATACGGCAATGACCGTATCTTTTTGGAAGCAGGTTCTGCCTATTATCCTGATTCGCAATTACCTGATAAATCAGATAATCTTATAAGCTATTATCTTAAGACAAATCAGATACCTCATATAAATGGTATCTTTCCCGAAAAGTATCTCTTAGAATATTCAGATATTATACCTTCAGAAAAATATGAAGGTAATCAGGCTTTCTTTATCTCCCATCTTCATCTTGATCATATGAAACTGATGGGCCTTATTGATCCTGATATTCCTGTATATCTCTCTAAACCAGCTCAGATCTTAGAATCAGCTTTAGAAGATATAGGTGAAGGTGTAGATACTATCAGAGGTCTTAATTATTCAGATATGAAAGAAGAAATATCTGTCGGAAATATCAAAGTTACACCGATTCTGTTGAATGATTTCTCATATCAGGATTATTCCTTCTATATTGAAACTCCTGATCTGAAGATTCATTACACCGGTGATATCTTTATCTATGGACCGTATAAAGAAAATATCCTTCATAAAGAAATACCTTTCCTCAATAAAAAAGGTGTAGATATACTGGTCTGCGAAGGTACGACCTTCCATTCAGAACACACCTACGATAATATCGTTCACTCCATTGATGAACCTGTATCTTTAGATAAACTGCATCAAAGAATAATCAATAAAATAAACAGTCATAAAGGTCTCTGCCTTTTCAATATCTATGACAGAGAAATGAGTGATGTGAGTTTCTTTATGAATTATGCCGATAAGACAGGAAGAACCATTGTCTTTGATTCAAAGACCGCATATCTTTATAACAGATTCTTCAATAAATCCACAAATTATATAGTTGAAGATAATACAGATGAATCAGAATATCTTAAATATGTAAAAGAACATAATAATCCGGTTACCAGAGAAGAAATATTAAATAATCCTTCAGAATATCTTCTTCAGACTGATTATGAACATCTCAACGAACTTAAAGATTACTCTAATCTCAATTGTCTCTATCTTCATCATTCTGGTATGCCTCTAGGACCGTTTGATTGTAGATATCAGAAGATGCTGGATTATCTTGAAAGTCTTAATATTGAATACTGTTACGATTATAAGGATAAAGATGGTATCTTCAGTCCGCACGCAGTTCCTGAACAGCTTCTTGCCTATATCGATATGGTAAATGCTGATCTTGTGGTGCCATGTCATACATCAAACAGAAAAGAATATATCCGGAATATAAATCATAATTCATATTGCTGTCTGGAAAATAAGACATATACCTATAATAAGGATAAAAAGACTCTTGAAGAAATGTGAACTACCCATCACCTAAAGGTAATGGGCTTCTAAGGCGCTAACGCACCTATT
>JAUNIH010000040.1 GCA_030523555.1 Erysipelotrichaceae bacterium | reverse complement strand
TACAGAAGTTCAACCTGTATATACGTTTAAACCCACCTGGAAGTTCACATTACCAGTCTTAATGAGTAGTTCCTTCAACAGTACTGATGTCTTTGCCGTTTTCAGCGATAGCTTTAATAGCCGCTTCAATACCTGTGACAATCTGCTCTGTCGTAAGAGAAGGCATGTTTTTCTTGTCGATAATCTGTTCAGTGATATATGGTACATGCATGAAACCGCCTATCATACCTGGGTATTCCTTAGCGATTGTATAGAGCACACCATACATCAGATGGTTACAGACAAATGTACCTGCCGTATAGGATACGGAAGCAGGAACACCCGCCTTACGGATTTCTGCGACCATGGCCTTTACCGGAAGACTTGCGAAGTAGGCTGTATCACCATCTTCAAAAATCTTTTTGTCTAAAGGCTGATTGCCTTCATTGTCTTTGATTCTTGCATCATCGAGATTGATTGCCACTCTTTCAGGAGTAAGATCATATCTTCCGCCTGCCTGACCGATACATAATACTGCGTCAGGTTTTTCTCTTTTGATTGCTTCCTGTACGGTTTTGATGGATTTACCGAAGACCGTAGGAACTTCCTGTTTGACTACTTCGACATCACCAATCTTATCAGCTACCTTTTTAACTGCTTCAAGAGCCGGGTTAACAGGTTCACCGCCAAACGGATCGAAGGCTGTAAGTAAGAGTTTCATCTTAGAAAGCCAGGAAGTACATCAGCAGGATGTGAATAGTAAGCATCACCAGAGCTACCGGAACCTGCGAGAAGATAATCGCATATTTTGATTTGGTTTCCAGCAGGGCTGCAGGCATGATGTTGAAGTTCGCTGCCATTGGCGTCATCAGGGTACCACAGTAACCTGCAGTAAGACCTAAAGCACCGACAACAATTGGATCAGCACCCTTGGCAATCAGGAATGGGATACCGATACCTACAGTAATTACAGAGAAGGCCGCAAAACCATTACCCATAATCATTGTGAACAATGCCATAGCGATACAGTATACAGCTACTGCGATGAAGAGGTTGCCTTCAGGAACAATAGCGGATACGCCTTCAGCGATAACTGTACCTACACCGGCTGCAGTAAATAATGAACCTAAGGCAGCCAGAATCTGAGGCAGTAAGGAGATAGGACCAACGTTATCCATCAGTCTTGTACCATCCTTGACAATATATTCTGGTTTAGGTTTAAAGATCAGGAACACTGCGATAAGACCGATAATACCGGAAACACCAATCGCATTGTTGGAACCTAAAGCTTTCCAGAAAGTCGCAACGAGCACTGCTGATAAAGCCAGTACTACAGGTGGGATAAATGGCTTGTAGCCAAACTTGTCCGCATTTGCACGTGTTTCTTCAGCTGTAGGAACATCAGATTTGGACTGGGTTACCATACCCATAGCGCTCATCGCAGCCATAACAACTACACATAAACCGATAACCCATGAAAGATCAAAAGCCTTTAACCAGTAACCCGCAATGAATGTGAAAGCTACAATAAACCAGAAGACAGCAGTAGTCACTCTCTTAGGACAGTCTTTGTCATTAAGAGCTTTGACACCTGTAAGAATAAAGATAATACCTATAACAACATAGAATACTTCTGCAACCTTTGCAGAGAAACTCATCTGCGCAATAATATCAGCCATTAGTTCACTCCTTTCTTGGCATTTCTGCTCTTGAAGATCTGATCCCAGATCAGAGCGTAAGCGATACCTACGATAATAGAGGCAATCGCGATATACCATGATTTACCTGCAATATCGAGTGCTGTAACATCATAACCCTGTTCAGTAAGTGTAGATACGATCAGTAATGTACCTGAAGATCCCATAAAACAGTTCTGGGCAAAGAAGTTACCATAGTTTTCAGTACCAGCTGATAAACCTTTGATTTCATCTTCAGTCTTTTCATCTGGTTCACCATAGTTGGCAACATACGCTGCCTGAGCCATTGGATTGATCAGAGGTCTGATAAACTGGGCATGACCACCGATTCTTAAAGAGAATGCGGAAGCGAAAGTTCTAGCTGTCTGCCAGATAGCCAACAGCTTACCTGTAGAAGCGTTCTTGATTGATCTGATAAGGTCAACCGCCTTGTCCTTAAGACCATAACGTTCACACATTCCGATAACGGATAATGTAAGAACGAATAATGTTGCCGTTCTGTTTGTTACAAAGGCATTACCTAAAGTAGTAAGAATATCCATAATAGACATACCACCTACTAATCCGGTAACAACACCTGCCACAACAACCACGGCCAGAGTATCGAATTTCAGGATAAACCCGACAATTACGATTAAAACACCGATTAATTTAATCATATTTTCCCCTTTCAAGTGTATAAACTATATTTTACAATATAAAAACCGTATCCCAAGGAATACGGTGAAAAAAAATCAGCTTTTTTTACAAAATTATGAAAATATTTATGAAAATATCAGTTTCTGACAAAGATACTCGTAATTTTTCCGTTTTTCATAATGAGATCTTTCTCAGTTCTGATTGTCGGATCATGAACAACGATATCAAAATGTCCCTTCGCATCATGTTTGCCACCCAATGCGAGATTTCTGCCCATTCCGATATGGAAAGTAGAATAGGTTGATTCATCTTCAATATAGGATCTTCCCACACACTGCGATATCCTGTTTAATCCGATGCCGAATTCTGCTGCCACATACATTTCTTCATCATCAAAAGATTCCAGGAATTTCTTGAGTTTGTATCCTGAAGGATTATCTTCAATCGATACGATTCTTCCTTCTTCAAAGATAATTTCTACCGGCTCATCCACTAAACCGATATAGCCCATGGAACCATCAAGTACGACTCTTCCATGTGTCTTGTTTTCAACAGGCGGGATATAGACTTCAAATGATGCGGAAGCACAGATTCCTGTCCATGAGGTTACCCCATTAAAGAAACCGCTCTTTCTTCCACTGATATCGAAATATATATCTGTTCCCAGACTGGTCGTTACATGAAGACTCTTTGCCCCCTGCATACGGTGTCTTATGGGACGCGACATAATCTGTGCTTCATAGGGATTCATCCTGATGAACTCCTGTTCCAATAGAGAACTGCCGTCATTGGTAGACAAAGGAAGCGATATGAACTTGGCACCCCTTCTTAAGGCATAGGCTACCGCATTACTGGTAATAAAAGAAAAGTTTGTCGCCCCGATAATCACATTGGCATACGACATAATATCTTTCATCTCTTCAATTACGGATGCGCTCTGTACCGCATGTGAATCAAGAATTGTCGTCTTCAGTTCTACCCCATGAATCTGACAGGCTTCTTCAAATGCCTTGGCTTCCGCCATCTTGGTCTCATCTGTAATAAGATGAACCACATCACCTCTTTTACTGTGGGTCCAGTTCTGAATAATTATTCTTGCCCCTTCATTTATATTCATTATTATTAGTATCTTTCTTCATTATCATAACATCGCCCCCAATAAAAAAGGGAATTATTATTCCCTATCTTCCTGTTTTCATAATGATATTACGCAGTATCTTCTTATACAGTTTTTTAAAGATATCTCTTTCTTCTTCACTTATTCCTTCATACAGATTATCTTCAGCCTTTTTAAGATTATCATTGAGCAGACTTAATACATCTTCCCCCTTATCCAGTATCCTGTAGACATCCGTACTCACTATGGAAAGATATTCATCAGAAAGTAAGGACTGTATCTGTCCATATATTATCAGCTGGGATGTACCTGATATATCTGAGATCTCTTTTAATGTAATCTCTCCATCATACTTATCAATAATATATAAGACCATCAGTTCATCTTCTTTCAGATCATATCTGACAGCTGTTTCTTTTAAGACATGTTCAAGGTATTTTCTTTCAAGATAAAGATCAGAAAACAGATTTTCATCTTCAGTATATTCTGAAGAGATACTTATCTTTTCTTCACCAAGTTTAGCCTCTAAAGGTGTAACTCTTGAATCATCTGCCGAATCTATCAGAAAACGTGATATTCTGAATATCATCTGATTGTATTCTTCCTTATCAAAGACACTGCTTAGAAACAGCTGATAATAGTTATAGATATTTATTTTGGAATTTATGACCTTTCCTATGGAAAGATTATTCACAATAGAATCCCTGTTCTTGAAGTAATAATAGACAGGCGTCTTAAGAATATAGATACTGTCTATATGATAGATATATTCCAGATTGAAAAGAAAATCCTCACACCATGAGACATCATCATTCATTCTCAAATGATATTCATCAATAATATCTTTCCTGTAGAACTTGTTCCATAAGACTCCATAATAGAAATCCGCTGGATTATCCATCATCTCATCCGCATATTCAAGTTTGCTTAAAAGACCGTCTTTCTTTATACTTCCCTTTTTTGAAAAACGCTCATTCACAACCCTGTAGAAATCAGCTACTACCATTTCACAGTCATGTTTATCAGCTGTATCCACAAAAGAAGCCATCGCATTATTACTCAGCCAGTCATCCGCATCCGCAAACTGTATCCATTTACCCACAGCGATATCCAAAGCCGTATTTCTCGCCTTCGATACACCTTCATTCTCCTTATGAATAACTTTTACTCTTTCATCACTATCCCGATATTCATCAAGTATGGATGGTGAACCATCAGCACTTCCATCATCCACCAGTATCACTTCAAAATCCCTGAAACTCTGTTCAAGGATAGAATCTATACATCTTCTTAAATGTTTCTCAGCATTGTATACCGGAACAATAATACTTATAAAAGGTTTATTCATATAATTAATTATCTCATAGAAAATAACGGTCACCCGTTATTCTCTGTAGTATTTATCATCGATAATCTTACCCATCTTATCAAAGACTTTCAGCATCGTTTCCTGCTGAGCATCACTCACATCAGCTGCAGCTTCATTAACGATCTCATCCATACGTGTTTCAATTCTGCCTATAAGTTTTCTGCCTTTGGCTGTAATCTTTATAACCGCTCTGTAGGATGAATCACCCTTTAGTTTCACAAGACCGTTTTCCTCAAAACATTTTACAGCTCTGGAAACATCTGCCTTATCTTTGCCCGCAATCTTTGACAGTATCGAAGCTGTAAGATCTTCCTTGGAATCCTTAAGTATCAATAGATATACCGCATATTTTCCCTTGATATCATATTTTCCCATCTCTTCAGACGCTATATCATTCCAGTGTCTGTTGAGTTTCACAAACAATACCGCAAAGTGTTCAAAGCTATAAGCCATCTTTTACCTCCAAGCCATATATACTTATTTCATTCAAATATAGCACAATTTCCTATATATATCTTTTTATTCAGTTCACTGTTCCATACTTTTCATAATAAAAGCCTGGATAACCAGGCTTTAAATGATATCTGTCTCAAATAATATTAAGCCATCATCTTTAAGGCGGCTTTCAGATATTCACCTGAAGAGGAAAGATTCAGTTTACCGAGTTCCGGAATCAGATCTTCCACGTCGGCAGCGTTATATCCAAGTTCCACAAGACCGTTGATCGCATCAATAATCATCGGATTGACACCTTCAGCTTCTACTGAAGGTACAGAAGGAGTATCTTCAAGAATCATATCATATGGTTCAATAGCTTTCAGAGTATTTGATACATAGTTTACTCTGTTTTCAAACTTCAGCATAAATTCATACGCATCTTCAACACTCTTAAGATCAGTCTTTTCAAAGATATCTCTTGTGTATTTTACAGAATAGATATAATCATCCTGAAGTTCACCCTTACTGTTTCTTCTGGTCGTAAAACCGGAAAGGATAATCTTATCAATATAAGAAGATGTATTGAAGAAACATGCCGCAAGATATACACCCAGACCGCATACAGTCTGTGCATACTGCTGTTTCATCGCTGTCTGTGTCTTCTTTTTCATGACTACCTTGCCTTTAGATTCTGCAGGATATTCCATCGAGAAATCTTCAATTTCCGGTAAGTCGAGATCAACATAGAGATCATGACCGTCAAGTTCATAAGAGGCCTTTACATCGTAATCAAGATGTACAGAACTTAAGAATGATCCAACCATTGATTCAATAGTATCTTCATCACCGTCTATTGATAACTGATATACCATTCTCGCTGCTTCTGATTTGGCATCAGAAATCTTTCCATCAAAAGTCTTCTTATCCATGACATTGTCAATGAAATGATACGGATAGGTATTAGCCATCATATTCTTTTCAAATTCTTCAATTTCACTTAAATCAGCACCAGCTGTAACAGCTGTGTTTTCTGCAGCTGTATCTGTTTCATCATCCTTGTCTGACTTGAAGAATTTACCCAGTAAATCCTTATATCCACCGGTAATCTTCTGACGGTAGGATAAACCTGTACCGCTTATACCTACAGCTGAAGGGCTGGCATTGACATAGACACCATTACCGCCGATATTTACGGAAGCACCCTTCTTGCCGACTGTAGCACTGATACCTGATTTGGAAATATTGATTCTGAAATATTTACCTATTTTAATACTTTTAGAAAAACGAACACCCATTGTTTAATCCTCCTTAGTCATCCATATTTTCATAGGCCTCAAGGCCTTTTTTGGCTTCAACCTTCTGGTCTCCATGTCTTACCTGAGTCATAGTCAGCGTAGACAGGAAGACAAAGATACCCGCATATATAAATAATACCTTATATGAGATAACTCTCATTAATGTACCTGCAAGAACAGGCGTAATAATCTGCGCCGCCATACTTGCGGTGTAATAGTATCCGGTAAACTTGCCGATATCAGATCCCTTACACATTTCAACAACCATCGGTAAGGAATTGACATTGATGGCTGCCCAGGCAAAACCGACAAGCGCAAAACATACATACATCACAACATTGATTGTATTAAAGACCGTTGTCAGTAAAAAACCCATCAGGAATAAAGCTCCCAGCATGACTGTACCCATAATGATGGTTTTTCTTCTTCCGATCTTTGATGCGATATTGCCGATTGGAATATAGGATACGATAGCGCCGGCTGTCGCTACCAGCAGACACGTACTTGCGCCACCTAAACCTTCGCCCATCACCACACTTATATAGGTAGTAAACCAGGTAGTAACCGCATTATAGCCGATAAACCATAAAGCTATAGACAGTAACAGGAAACCTAAAGATCTTTTGACATCCGCAGGAAGTTGTTCATTACCTGAACCGTCATCTTCACTCAGATTCCATTCAGGATGTTCAAGTTCAAGCTGTCTGTTTTCTTCAACGAGATCCGGTTCCTTCACAAAAAGATATAAAGCCGCTACCGCCACAAACATGATTGCCGATACTACAATAAAGAGTACCTGATAATTGACATGACCTACACCCACCGTCTTTGATTTGGGATATAACACCGCCGCTACGGCAAGATATATAATGCCGCCTACAGCACCCATGAGATTGATGACCGCATTGGCCTTTGAACGTAATGGTTTAGGTGTTACATCAGGCATCAGGGCAACAGCTGGCGAACGGTAGATTCCCATCGCAATCAAAAGTAATCCCAGCACCACGACAAAGGATATGAGTTTTGCCTCTGATGGTGCAGCGGCATATGAATTATCAAGACATGGAAGTATATTCATAAGAATTACCGCACATCCTGTACCAAAAAGAATAAACGGCATACGCTTACCGATTCTGGTATTGGTTCCATCGGATATGGCTCCAAATATCGGAAGCAAGAATATAGCCAGGATATTATCAGCTGCCATAATAGCGCCTGAATATGTCTCATTAAGTCCAAAAGTGTTGGTCAGGATCAGCGGCACAATATTGTCATACATCTGCCAGAAAGCACATATAGACAGAAAGGCCAGACCTACAAGAAATGTTCTGCTGTAGTTCAGTTTCATAATTTCCCCTTTTTACTGATAAATTAATTATACCAAGCGAGTACCCTTATTTTTCTTAAACTAATATAATAAATTAGATGAAAAGAATAATCCTTGGAGCCATAGCTCACGTTGATGCCGGTAAGACATCTCTGTGTGAAGCTTTACTGTATGAAACAGAAACGATACGACATAAAGGCAGAGTAGACTCTGAAGATTCTTTTCTTGACTATAACGATCAGGAAAGAGCACGCGGTATCACCATCTTCAACAAGGAAGCCCGCTTTACATATAAGGATTCAGAATACATCTATCTCGATACACCCGGACACAATGAATTAAGAAGTGAATCGATAAGAGCCTTATCCGTAATAGATACAGCCTTACTGATAATAGATGGGTCATCCAATATTCCTTCAGATACAATATCCATCTTCAATAATCTTTTAAACTATCACATCCCCATCATCATCTTTATCAACAAGATGGATATCTCCTATAACTCTAAGGATAAGATACTGAATGATCTTAAAGATAAACTTTCTTCTGACTGTACAGATTTAAAACACCTTGAAGAAAGTACAGCTTTAAAAGACGAAAAACTTCTCGATGATTACCTCAATAATAATCTCGATAAAAAAGAGATTATCAGAGCAATTAATGAAAATGATGTAATACCGGTTCTGTATGGCTCTGCCCTTAAGGAAGAAGGTATTAAAGAACTCTTAAATTTTATTGATGAATATATCGAAACTAAAGAAACTGATTCAGATGAATTCAAAGCCTATGTCTATAGGATTACCTACGAAGATAATGAAAGAATATCCCATCTTAAACTGATATCAGGAACTCTAAAAAATAAAGATGTCATCGCTGAACATAAGATAAATGAAATAAGGATATATTCCGGTAAAAGATATACACCAGTTAATGAAGTTACAGGAAACAACCTCATAGCTGTAAAAGGACTTGACGATATCTCTATCGGTACATATCTTCCATCAATGGTAGAAGAAAGAAATGATACAGTCCTTCCTTTAAGATATGAACTTAAGACAGATGAAGATGCCACTCTTGTCTATTCAAAGATATCTGTTCTGAATGAAGAAAATCCGGAACTGAAGATAGAACTTGAACATCATCATATCTATATTCATCTCAACGGTGATCTGCAGAAAGAAATAATCAGCAGGCAGATCAAAGAACGTTTCGGTATAGATGTATCATATTCTGAACCGATTATCAGATATAAAGAAACCATCACCAAAGAAAGCTATGGTGTCGGCCACTTTGAACCGTTAAGACACTACGCAGAAGTAATAGTAAGTATTAAACCATCTGATAAGGGACTGAGATTCAATTCATTAATCAACAATTCATATACCGCTACGATGATAAATTATCTTAACAGTTATCATCCAAGAGGCATACTCACCAACAGTGAACTTGAGAATACTGAAATCACTATTGTCGATTTCAAGACTCATCCCAAACACACCGAAGGTGGAGATCTTATCAATGCCCTAAGAAGAGCCATAAGGCATGCCTTATCCAAAAATGAATCAGAACTTCTTGAACCTTATTATCTTATAAGTATCGATACGGATAATGAAAAGATCAACAGGATTATACCTGAACTTATTAACTTTAAAACGATATATACGATTGAAGAAAATCAGCTGATGGTCAAGGTTCCGGTATTATCATTCAACTCTCTGATTCTCAGTTTAAGACAGCGCCTTAAAGATGAACTGTCTTATGAAATATTGGGAAGTGTCTATGATGAATGTAAGAATGATAAAGAGGTAATTGAAAGATATCATTACAGTTATCTTGATGACCGCTATAATCCTGCAGGATCTATCTTTACCTCTAAAGGTGCAGGACATTATGTCGATATAAATGAGGTGGAGGAGAAGATGCATCTCAATCTCTCTGATTATTTTAATGATGTATCTGTAAGCAGTATCAGACATAATCCTCATAGTGTCTCAGAAGAAGAACTCAAAAGAGTCTGGAATTCTCTGTACAAAGAAAAACCGAGAATCTACAAACCTAAAAACGAAGATGATGATTATCACAAATATGAATACACAAAGAGTAAACCATTAATCTATCTTGTGGATGGATATAATCTTTTATATTCTATTGATGAATTAAAAGATATTGCCCAGAATGATTTTATTTCAGCCAGAGAAAAGGTTATAGATATATGTTCCGACTTTAAGGGATATGTGGCGGCTGATCTGATACTTGTCTTTGATGCCTATAAACAGGATTCCATCAAAGAAAAGATAAGTTCCAATGGACCTATCACAATAGTCTATACAAAGATGAATCAGAAAGCAGATACCTATATTGAAAATACTGCCGCCAAACTTAAAAATGATTATAAGGTCATATCTGTTACTTCCGATTATCTTGAACAGATGAAACTGGTCTACAATGATTCATCAATCATCTCTTCAAGAGAATTCATGATGCGTTATAACAATTTCAGGAAAAACACATCATATAAAAATAACATTAAACCAAACAGACCATTAAGCGAATTAAGAAAAATACTGGAGGAAGAAGATGAAACTATTATTCAGACAGCGTAAATTCTCCTGGTTTGACATGTACGATATCTATGATGAAAACAGTAAATCCGTATATATCGTCAAAGGAGATAAAAGCTGGGGACACAGTAAAAGAATATATCAGGATGGAAAAGAAGTAGCCCGTTTAAGAAGACAGAACTTTCTTTTTATCGACCGTTACAATATGTATATCGATAATAAATATAAAGGCTATGTCCATAAGGAACTTACCTTATATCATCCCCGTTTTTATATCAGTAATTACGGCTGGAAAATAAAAGGCAATCCCTTTGAATCATCATATTCCATTATTGATTCTCATAATAATCAGATTGCCTCTATAAAGAAAAAACAGCTAAATCTCAATGATACCTATGTACTTGATATCACAAACGATGATGATATCCTGATGGTTCTGATGATCGTATTAACTATTGATTTAGAAAAAGACAGCAGAGAATCATCAAAAATGGTTCCACACTATAAAAAAGAAAATACTGAAGAATAATTACTCTTCCATAAGCCATTCCAGAGCCAGTTCAACATCCACAGTATGATATCCCATATAATTACGATTCATCATGTCGGCACTTGCTTTTTTGTATATTTCTTTAGATGACATATTTTTTAAGAAATGCCATTTACGATAGATATATCCTATCCAGTATAAAACTTCATTATCATAGACTTTTCCATTTTTCTTAAAGGCTTCAGGTATTTCATCGTGCATCTTTTCATAGATATATTCTTTTCCTGCCCATTGCATAAAGTCAAAACGACTGTCCAGCCCTTTAGCAATATCCGACTTCATAAAATGACTGATAAAAGTTTTACTGTCATAACCATCATTACCTGACATTACAAAAAGATTCCCCTGCATCTCACATAATGCCCTTTCTAATGTCTTATCCATGATTTTTACCTTCTATTATTTCATCAAAATAATATCCGACTCTACGATATTCATTAAGATATTTTCTGGTAAGTGATATTCCTTCTTTTCTTCTTTTTTCACTGATATCACCCAATAATAAGAGTTCAAGTCTGCTGAGTTTCTTTTCCTTAAGTATTACCAGTCGATCACACGCCTTCTGATCAAGACACACGCATTGCCTTCCCAGTTTCAAAGCACTAAGACACGCAATAAGGGCTTCATCCGTAATTCTTCCTTCAAAGAAATCCGTCATTACGGCATAAATCCTATCATCGGCTATATATCCGATAATCGCATCATAGCCATCTGTAAAATGTGCATACTTTTTATATATCCTTGTATCTTTATATTCATCCATATAGCCCCGGTAATAAGCTATCAGCATAGCCCAGTCAAGATCCACCTTGATATCGATAATATTGAAATCATACGCAAAAAACTTAAGCGTATAGAATACCGGATCTTTTTCATTACACACAAGTGTCAGAGGCTGAAGAATATTATCCCCCATGTAAAAACCTTTTCCAAAATCACACTTGTCACGACTGATTGGCTGTATCGATCCTTTTATCCCTTTTCTTGAGGCATGATATAAAACATCCTTTTCATCAGATTTATTATTCTCAATAAGAAAATCGCTCAGATCGAGTTCCTTTTTCTGACACAGATCATAAAGCTTTATCTGTGCCATAT
This sequence comes from Erysipelotrichaceae bacterium, assembly GCA_030523555.1. Lineage (GTDB taxonomy): Bacteria > Bacillota_I > Bacilli_A > Erysipelotrichales > Erysipelotrichaceae > Colivicinus. Next base: position 6,062 of record JAUNIH010000040.1, on the reverse strand, counting down.
TATTAGGTATTACCTTATCGTTTTCCCAGCGGCTTACAGTAATTGGAGATGTTCCCATATATTCAGCCATCTTCTCCTGCGTATAGCCTGAGAGTCTTCTTATTTCTTTAATCAGTTCATTCATAACTTAACATTTATCTACATTTTTATATTAACATATGTTAAGTTAAATGTCGTCTTTTCTCTGTTCCTTTTTCAGTCTGTTCCAGTTGTATAAACCATAGAAATCTATAACCGCATATAACAGTGTTCCAATAAGTACACTGAAGCTTTCAAACTCACCCCTTAACAAAGGCGCAATCCATAATAACGCCTTAAATAATGTCCCCAATAGAAAACAGATAAAACTGTATTCTGACATAATCGCTGTAAAATACAGAGCCAGTATCGTCAGTACCATATTTATCGTTGATACCAGCAGCATTTCATTCCCCAGCATTTTAAAGAAATAATAATACACAAAACTCAATACAAACTGTAAACCTATTATCCTGAAAAGCCTTTTATTACTTAAGGTAGCTATCTCAATGGTATCGGTCTTTTTACTCTGATTCTTAAACCAGTTGATGATTGAATAAACCATAATCGGCATATGTATGCATAAAGTTATGAATACTTCAGAATAGTATTTCTGCTGATAGGAAAGAATAATATAGGTAATACTTTCAATAAAGGTAAAAAGGAAAACTATAAGTTTACCCTTGGCATTATATACTCCTACAAATAAAGACATGATTCCGTTCAGGATGGCCAGCCATGAACTTCTGGCATAATATGCACCGATAATATTTATCATTAATCCGATAATGATATAGCCCTTTTCAAAACGGTTCAGGTCTTTAAACATAACTTAATTATACAAAAATCACCTTCATAGGAAGGTGATTCATATTACCATACAATAATTCTCTTATCTAGAGGTATATACATTTCATCGCTGTCTTTGACATCAAATGTCTCATACCATTCTTCAAAGTTTCTTACCTGTATGTTTACTCTTAATTTGGCCGGAGAATGACAATCCACTGATAAGAGGAATTTCTTATATTCATCTCTTGATTTCTGGCACCAGATTCGTGCGTAATTGATGAAGTAGTTTTTAAAGTCTTCATTACCTGATTCGTGCATTATCTGTAATGTTACAGCCATACCGCCGTTATCTGCGATATTTTCCGATACGACCATTTCCCCATTCAGCTTTTCACCGCAGTATTCAATACCGTCCCATTCTTCAATCATGTCTTTAGTCTGTCTTTCAAAGTTTTCAAAGTCTTTCTTTGTCCACCAGTCATTGAGATTGCCGTTTTCATCAAAATGAGATCCGTTATTATCAAAGGCGTGTGATATCTCATGCGCGATGACTACCCCGATACCACCAAGGTTTTCTGATTCTGACTGATTTAAAGAATAGAAAGGTTTCTGTAAGATAGCCGCCGGGAAAGTGATATCGTTACGGCTTGGATCATAACAGGCATTGACCATATGTCCAGGCATCATCCATTCCTTACGTTCAACCGGTTTATGAAGCTTTTCAAGATTATCCATATTCCTGATGACACCTATTTTTCTGCATGTTTCATATAAAGAATCATTATCATCTACCTTAATCTTCTTATACAGCTTAGATACCTCGTCAGGATATCCCATCTTGATGACGATAGTTGAAAGCTTCTTAATGGCTTTTTCTTTGGTAGATTCTTCCAAGAAGGTATTTTCTTTTACCCTTTTCTTATAGGTCTCAATAATCTTCTTAACCATTTCGGTAATATCTTTTTTGGCTTCTTCGCCAAAATAGGTTCTTCCATAATAGATACCTAAAGGTTCAGAGAATGTTCCTGAAGCTTTGCGGTACGCTGTCTTATCCAGATCAGAATCTTTTTCTATACCCATGATTGCCCTTCTGTAAGCTGTACCCATATGCCATAAGTCTATTGAAAGATTTTCTGTTGCGCTGATAAGTGTCTTTACATAAGCCCAGTGAACATACATTTCAAAGGTATCTTCATTAAAATAGTTCTTCATATTCTTTATGGCCTTAGGATCGTAGGCGATCATCGTATCAGGTGTCTTATCACCATATACTTCTTTTAACATACCCTCCATATCAAAAGGTTTAAGGTATTCATAGACTTCTTTAGAATCCATAGGATTGTAGTTCTTTACATAATCAGCCCATTCAAGCTGTGACTTTACTTCTTTAGATATCAGTTCATCAAACTTCAGAGTATCTTCTATATAAAGATTTTTTTCATCTTCACTTAAATCCGTATAAGATAAAATCTTTAAGGCCATATCCTTATATACAGCTAAAAGCTGATTACCCTTTTCATTACCGTAATAGCTTGTATCCGGAAGGATAATAGATGGACCAAGGATCACAAAACAGTTGTTTGCCGCATCCTTCATATCCGCTTCAACTCCAAAGTTTACCGGCATACTCACCCCGTTTAACATCAGTTCTTTAGCCTTCCTGTTAAGATCATCTATTGTCTTAATGTCTCTGATTTCATCCAGCATTGGTTTTACAGGCTTAATACCTTCATTGTTTCTTCTTTCAGTGTCCAGTACTTTTCTGTAAAGTTTTATCGCATCATTTACTTCTTTTACTTCACAAACCTTTTCACCGTTTCCGAAAGCTTCAAAATCTTCCATCAGTTTTCTTTCAACTTCATCACTCAGATCCATGAAACCACCGGTAAGCGGTTTATCATCAGGGATTATCGCCTTTTCAATAAAGTCCCCGTTGACGTACTCATAAAGATCATCCTGAATTCTAATATTGCTCATAATTTCCTCTTTCCGTTGTCTGCACTATCTATTCTACATCAAAAAAGGACTTCAGTTTATCTGAAGCCCTCTTAGAGATATTTATCTTTTTTAGAAATTGACGTACTTGAAGATTGTATCGTAAATCTGAATACGGATAGCGGTATCAGCAGGATAATAGCCATCCTTTATATCTTCCCAGTATCCGCTGTTATTCCATGTATAGATTCTGGCAATTCCACCGTCGGTAAAATCAGTAGCGGTATCATTATTCAGATATTCAACGCTGACATTGGTGAAATGACCGAAAGCTTCAGGAGCATTCTGCAGATTTTCTGCCGTAATTTTTGGATCGGCATCTACAAACATATTATAATATCCGCTGCTCAATGAATGTGCGTAATAACCGCCTTCTGAAACTGTCAGATCAATTGTCGTACCTTTGTTTACCTGACCGGATGATGGATTCTGTGCTGTAACAAGGCCAATGGTATTGCCGTCTATAACATAATGAACAGTATAGTTCAGATCACCGATCTGACAGCTTGCGTGGCCCATTCCACAAGGATTACTCTGACCTACATAGTTAGGAACATTAACCTTATCATTACGTTTGGCAACACTGCAGGCAATTATCGTATTGTTCGCATTACCGCCGGATGTACAGTCAAAGGTACGTCCAGCAGGATATTTTTCAGTAACTTCTTCATAGAAAGAAATACTGATATGCGCATTACGGTTATTGTAGGCATCAGCTACTGCTTTAGCCTGATCAGGCGTAATATTGTCATAATCCGAAGAATCAAAGATGTATGGTCCTGCAGAAACATGATATTTGATACTTGATCCATAAGGGAAATTACCATCTGAATAGTTGAAGATATTACCCTTATCTACAACTGTACAGAAATAAGTCGTACTTCCTTTTACTGCCTTCATACCCAGTTCGCTCAGTGCCTTGACAAATTTTTCTTCACTCCAGTTGATCATCGTATCAGGCACATAAATGATATCGCCCTCAGATGGTCCCTTCTTTCCTAAAGATATAACCACTTTAATAGAATCTGATGGATGAGCCAGTCCGACGATATTGTTGGAGATGACATAGTTTTCCGCAACTGTATCAGAATATTCATGTTCAATATCGACATTGACAAAGTTGTTTTCGGTGAGCCACTTTTCCGCAGCCTCAACTCTCCATCCCTTCATATCAGGAACCTTCACACGGTCATCAACGATAATTCTGATACCGTTTAATTCTGTAAGGATATTACCGAAGGTGTTATAGTCATCACCTGTGAGTCCCTTACCAAATAAGACATGGTTTACACCATCCTTAAGCCAGGCACCGGTAAAACCTTCAGTATAGTAGTTGATGGTAAATACCATTGATTCCACATCAAACTCACTTACACTTAATGATTCACTTTCAATACCCAGAATATCCTTGAAGTTAGCCACATCTTTAGATGCCAGATGAATATATTCTCTTTGAGCATAGCTGAAGTTTACTTCCGCAATATTCTTGTTGATAATGGCATATGAAATATTGTTGAAACCCTCCTGATCAGGTAAGGCCATATCACTGATACCGATATTTTCAAATTCACTTACCGACATTACAGGTTCAACTGTATTTCCGGTCTGTTTATTTGAACACGCACAGAGTCCAAACACAAACAGAAATACAAGCAGTCCTTTTAACAGTTTTTTTATTTTTCCCTCTTTTCTGTTTAACAAAACAAAACATATTTATTATAAAAGTATTAAAAATAAAAATAAAGCATATGTTGAACCTGTCAATATAAATAAAAATCACTCCCATTGGAAGTGATTCTCATAAACTATTTCTTGCCGATTTCTTTAGCGATAGATTCAAGATCTTCAACCTTGGCTTCTACCTTATCGATAACTTTCTGAATATCAGCAGGGAAGAGACTTTCATACTTTTCAAATACCTGTATACAGTTTTCCATACCCTTCATTGATTCTTCAAGGTTACCGGCTGAACTCTGAGCCTTGCCTGCCAGCATTTCATAGGCATCCTTTAATTCTTTAGGACACTTGCCTGACTTTTCAAGTTCGCTCATTGGACCTTCTAACTTCTTCACGAGGTCACTGATCGCCTTCATATCGGTTAATGTACCGAAAATTTCTTTGAATATACCCATTTCTTTTTTCTCCTTTGATATATATGCACTTAAATTATGACATATTTTATCTTTTTTCAAAATGAAGTCTACATGAAATGTTATACTATAAATAGTTAACTATAGTTAACTTATGGGAGATTTTATGGTATTTGTCATAGAAGCGATTGTCTTATGTCTTGTCTTTACTGTTGCGGATATAGTTCCTTTAATGCTGGGCAAAAACCCTCTGGACTGGGTCTATGATCAGCCTGAAAAAATTATCAATCACTGTTATGAACTGGGTTTAATACACAGTAAAGAAAAGATCAAAGATAAAAGAACGATTATTAAAAAACTAATCGGTGCTCTATTCATCCTGATAGTCTTTTCGCTTATTATCCGCTATATCAATAAGGAAACCACTTTCCTTAAAGGTTTTATGATATCCTATGGCTTATGGTTTATCGTTGACTGGTTTGACTGTATCTTTATTGACTGGATCTTTGTCTGTAACACCGGTCTCTATGTCATTAAAGGCACGGAAGATATCAAAGATGCCTACAAGGATTACGCCTTCCACGCCACGGGAAGTCTCAAAGGTATGATAGCCGGTATACCTGTCTGTCTTATTGCCGGATTAATTGTAAGTATCTTACCTTAAAAAAGCCTTAACGGCTTTTTTAGATTATCTTATTCAGTTCTTCTTCTACATTGGAATATTTCTTATTCTTAGCTGTATATATCTTTCCTGAAGAAATAACCATTGAAGGATCTTTTAATGTCTCAAGGTTATTTAAAGGATTATCTTTTACAAACAGAAGATCTGCACACTTACCTTCTTCAATGGTTCCTGTAATATCGTCTATTCCCAGAATCTTCGAGTTGACAGATGTCGCCGTATGAATGGCGAAATTCTCATCGACTCCCTTTATATACTTTGTGAAGTATACAAGTTCTCTCCACATATCATAATGCGTGACAAACGGACAGCCCGTATCTGTACCAAGACCTACAGTTACACCTTTTTGTAGACACTTTTGAGTCATTTCAACCATACCGTTTAAAAGTACTTCCGTATTAAACTGACAGTCTTCACCATATCCTGTAACACTAGGATCAATCTTATATAAAGGTATGGCAGGAGATAAGGTACATACCAGGGCT
>JAUNIH010000039.1 GCA_030523555.1 Erysipelotrichaceae bacterium | reverse complement strand
AAAAAGAGGCTGGTAACCTCTAACCTAGTCAATAGGTTTCGTTACAGCCCCTTTTAATATGTCTTCCAGAATTTATCAATATTATGAGCCAGGGCTACCGCATTTGGATTATGTATGAAATCTTCTTCATCACATTCAAGAACCAGTTTGGCGTAATAGCCCTCATTTTCAAGATTATATAATCTCCAAAGGATATTATTTAAGAGATACAGGTTATGAGAGAAGTTTGTACCATGTATACCACCTGTCTCTTTTTCTCCTGATCCGATACAGTCATTAAGATGAATAATGAAGTTCTTGGATTTGTATTTATCGATAGCTTCAGAGAACGAGAGTTCATCATATTTGAATGACATCTCTGACATCATCAGATGACATGTATCAAGTAAAGAGTATACTTTCTCTAATCCTACTCTTGCACGGATATATCTTCTGATCTGTATGGCTTCAATAGCTCCTATATCTCGATAACAGTTTTCAATATGTAAGGTTATATTGTTTTCTTTGATAAAATCACAGAACGCATCAACGTCTTTAGATGCCATAATCTCATAGTATTTTGATTCTGCATGTAAGACTAAACCTACATTAAGTTTCTTGCATACATCAAATACCTTCTGTGCATACTCACTTCTGAATTCTTTGGCAATATCGAGAATATCACATCTGTCTAACGGATAATGAATAGAATATATATTCTTTTCCATCATCGGAATAAGTTCAAAGTGATCTCTTTCATCTCCATAGAGGAATATCTCATATCCATCTATGAAATCCAGGGTATTCTTGTATTCTATCTGTTCCTTTTCAAGTGAACATTTCAAAGCTTTTCTCATATAATTAATCTCCATAAAAATAATAACACTTCTGTACTTTGATTTTGCAAAATAATGTAAATGTTCTATAATCTTTATTGTTATGAAAAAATTAATTGAAGAATTCGGAAAGTTTATCAATCGTGGTAATGTCTTGGATATGGCGGTTGGTGTTGTTGTAGGCGGAGCCTTCACAACTATCGTAACTTCACTTGTTAACGATATCATCATGCCTGTTGTAGGTCTGATAATCGGAGACATCAAGTTTGAAGAACTGCTCATACCTCTTGGAAAAAGTGCTGCCATCAATCTGGGACTCTTTATCCAGAACATTGTTACCTTCCTGATTACAGCGTTTGTGGTCTTCCTGGTAGTTAAAGCTGTCAATGAATCAAAAGATATGCTCGCGAAGAAAGAGGAAGAAGAGGAAGCCCCTGCTGAACCGGAAGAATCTGCTGAATTAAAGACATTAAAAGCGATTGAAGAAGAACTCAAGAAAATGAACAAGGCTGCCTAGTGCAGCTTTTTTCTTATATATAATATAAATATATGAAAAAGAAGAAGACCAGAAGAAAACTCAGAAAATATGTTTTACCTTCTATACTGATATTACTCATTCTTATTACCGCATCCATCGGCGTTGCCTTATATATGTATATAGAAGGAAACAAATCCACCACATACTATATAGGTAACAATGAACCTGCTTTAGAAATATCTGATAAGGATGGAAATACCATAAGTATATATAGAGGTACAAGTGTAGAGATACTAAACCGTACGGCCAAAACTGATGAAAAAGAATACCGTATCTTTAAATATAACGGTAAAGAATACTATATCGATGAATATTATCTTAAAAACACAAGAGAAGAATGTGTCTATGAAACAGGTCTTATTACCTTAAGAAACTACACATCCACAAAATCATATGATTCATATGAGATAGCTTCTTTCTATAAGGCAAATACCACTGTAAATATCACAGGCTATCATAATTTAAATGAAGATGGAACTATCGATTATTATCAGGTAGATAATAACGGCTATATCCCTTCTAAATATTTATCAGATACATATTATGAAACAGCCTATGATTCTTCTGTATATAGAGATACCATCTTCTACAGTGGTGGAGATCCTACTTTAATATCCTATTATCCAAAAGAAGATATATTCTTTGAAAACAATATTATGCCTGACAAGGTAAAAGCCTTATATATCAATGCGGAAGCAGTCTATAGGGTAGACAGTTATATAGAACTTGCGAAAGGTTCTAGTATCAATGCCTTTGTGGTTGATATAAAAGACTGTTATGTTGATACACAGCTGGCATATGAATCACCGGTTATGAGACAGTATGCACCGTCAACTGACAATGTGGTCAACTCTTTTGAAAACTATCAGGCAGCCATGAAAAAGATAAAAGACAACGGTTTTTATCTTATAGGAAGAATTACAGCATTTAAGGATGATGCCTTTGCCTCAGATAATCCAGAAGAGGCTATACTTAATTCCGATGGTTCCTTATACCATTACGGTTATGTTGCCTGGCCAAGTATCTATTCAAGAAAAGTATGGGAATATGATGTAGCCCTGGCTAATGAAGCTATCGATAATTTCGGCTTTGATGAAATACAGTTTGATTACTGCCGATTCCCTGAATATGTCGATGATTACTGTAATACCCATAACACATATAATGAAACCCCATCTCAGGCCATTACGGAATTTTTAAGATACGCCACTGAGCAGCTTCATAATAAGGAAACATATATCTCTGCCGATGTCTTTGGCGAAATAAGCGGCTGGGATCCAAATGAATATACAGCCTTTGTCACCAGTTACGGTCAGTTCTGGTGTGCCATCTCCAATGTCGTAGATGTCATATCTTCAATGCCTTATCCTGATCACTTCGCCAATTATGCCTATGGTATATCTGAACCATGGGCTAATCCAGGAGAGATCATATATGCCTGGGGCAGAGCAACAAGACTTGCCCAGGATAAAACCTATGATCCGGCTAAGTGCCGTACCTGGATACAGGCACAATACTCTGATCCATACGATGTCGACTATACACCTCAGTTTGTAAAAGATCAGATAGACTCTCTTACAAGAGCCAATATCAACGATGGATATCTCACCTGGAATGCCGCATCAAACTATAATTCATACAGCCGGTATATAGACATATTTGAATAAGACAGCCTAAGCTGTCTTATTTTTATAATTCTCTAAGAATGTGTGTTTATCTTTACCCTTCTTATATTCAATAATCGAATCAAGAATGATATTTTTAGAAGATTCATAGATATTCTTTTCTATATCCGGGATATCTTTTTTAAGTCTTTCTATAAGTTTCTTTGTCTCCATACGTTTAGAGATGGATGTTCCATCATCCCGGCATGATGAACAGGTATCTGTAAAATGACAGGCACACTGTATAAAGTGCAACCCATTATAATCACGCCATTCAATGATATCCTTCTCCCTTATCAGATACATCGGTCTTATAAGTTCCATACCCTCAAAGTTATCCGACTTCAGTTTAGGCATCATCGTCTGATAATTACCTGCATAGGATATTCCCATAAGTATGGTTTCTATCGCATCATCAAAGTGGTGACCTAAAGCTATCTTGTTGAATCCGTGTTCCTTGGCCGTTGCGTAAAGATTTCCTCTTCTCATCCTGGCACAGAGATAACATGGTGATTTATCAACATTATCAACAATATTGAAAATACTTGATTCAAAGATAGTGATATTTACACCGAGTTTTCTGGCATTATCTTCTATCAGCATCCTGTTTAATTCACTGTATCCTGGATCCATCACCAGAAACATCAAATCAAAGTTTTTATCACTCTTATTCTTATATACCTGAAACAGTTTAGCCATCAGCATCGAATCCTTACCACCCGATATGCAGACAGCTATTTTATCCCCATCTTCTATCAGTTCAAACTCATCAATTGCCTTACTGAATGGTATATACAGTTTATCCTTATATTCATTAAGTATGGACTCTTCAGCTTTTATTCTGATCTTAGGATCAGTTCTGCCTATTGATTCCTTAAGCCATGAAGCATAACCATCCTTTAAAGATAGTGCATCATAACCCATATGTCTTAATTCATTGGCCGCATTTGAAGATTGAGAGCCATGCATACAGTAAAGAATATATGATCTTTCTTTATCAAGTTTTCCTTCCTTAGATAAATCAATGATATTTTCCATGGATACAGATGAAGGTATACATCCGTAATCATGGGATATCTCATCTCTGATATCGACTAAGACATATTCATCAGGATGAAGATCAGACATCTCTTCTATACTTATCTCATTTTCAAATCTGTCTTTCAGCATAAATTAATTTTAATTATTAATATCTAAAAAGAAAAGGCAGTAACTGCCTTATCTAATATACGATTTTTTCAATGAGTTCAACAGGATTTACCTTTTCATCCTGTATCTTTGCCATCTTATGAGCTTTTTCCATAAAGGCTTCACTTAATTCTCTGTTATGGTGAATGAAGGCTATGACTTCGCCCTTTTTCACATAAGATCCTACTTTCTTATTGAGAACTATGCCCACAGATGGATCGATGATATCATCCTTATTCACTCTTCCAGCACCCAGTTCCATAGACATAAGACCTATCATCGAAGCAGGCATCTTAACAATATATCCATCTCTTTCAGCTCTGATTTCAGTAATATATTCAGCTTCAGGAAGTAATGATGTATCATCAACTACCCTTTCATCACCACCCTGATATCTGATCATCGTCTTTAAGAGTTCTGCAGCTTTTCCGTTATCTATATTTTCTTTCATCTTCTTTAAGGCTTCTTCCTTGGAATATAGACCTGCCTGACTTAAAAGTAATGATCCCGACTCGAGAACCAGTTCCGTAAAATCTTCAGGCCCTTTTCCGTGCAGGGTATCTATAGCTTCCTTTACTTCCAAAGCGTTGCCTACGGCTCTTCCTAGAACTTCTTCCATAGAAGATATGCAGGCACAGATATTTTTGCCGAAGTATTTACCGATACTGATCATTGATTCCGCCAGTTTTGTGGCGTCTTCTACTGTCGGCATAAAAGCACCTGATCCGTATTTGACATCAAGGACGATGACATCATCATTGCACGCGAGTTTCTTGGACATGATTGAAGAAACAATAAGGGGATTAGAACCGACTGTAGAAGTGACATCTCTTAAGGCATAGATCTTTTTGTCTGCCGGGCAGAGATTGCTGGTCTGCCCCATCATCGCAATACCTATTTCATTTACCTGTTTTGTAAGGTCTTCTTTAGAAAGAAAGACATTCATGCCCGGTATTGATTCCAGTTTATCAACTGTACCACCGCAGTAGCCTAAACCTCTTCCTGACATCTTGGCAACCTTTACACCGCATGTCGCCAGTATCGGCATCAGGGCAATCGATGTCTTGTCACCAACTCCACCTGTAGAATGTTTATCTACCTTAATACCTTCAATACCTTCAAAATCCAGCGTATCTCCGGAATTGGTCATGGCCTTGGTAAGATAGAAAGTCTCCAGATCACTCATTCCGTTAATGGTAATAGCCATCAGTAAAGCACTTACCTGATAATCCGGAATATTGTCTTTACAGTATTCTTCAATCCAGTAGTTTATTTCTTCTTCACTCAGTTCAAGTCTGTTTTTCTTTTTTTCAATGATATCGACAAAATTCATTATTCTACTCCCAGTGTCTTAAAGATATATTCCTTAAACTTATCAGCTTTAAGTCTTGAACATATATAGGCGTTCTCTTTTTTACCGGAGAAATGATAATAATCGACAATTACCGCTCCATATGAAGGTCCATCATTGGTATCCACTTCACAATAGTATTTATCGCATTTATCTATACATTCTGGATATAGTGCAGCTGCCATCGCTGCCGGGTCAGCCATATCCAGGAATTTATCACCAAAACGTTCTGTATTCATATTGAGAAGTACGCAGTTGGAATCAATACACATCTTACCTAACTCAGAAGATTCTCTGATTCTTTGAATATCATCCTTATTTAACATCGCATCAAGAAGACACGCATCCCAGCCTACATAGATAAGATTATCAAAACCAAACTTTGTAACAGCCTTTGCCGCTTCGGCATCCTGCCATATATTGAATTCTGCCAGAGGTGTAACATTGCCCGTACCTAAACCGGCTGTCCCCATAACCACCAGCCTTCTTACTTTCTTCATGGTTTCAGGCATCAGTCTTAAAGCTACCGCAATATTGGTTAAAGGTCCTAAAGCGATAATATCGATACTCTTATCAGGATTATTATCTAAAGCTTCCAGCATCTTTAAAACACCATTACCTTCACTTACCTTAAGTCTTTTTGGTACATAACCGATATCTCCCATACCGTCATATCCATGAGTCTCTGCTGCCCCTACCCAGTCTCTAGTGAGAGGTTCATCACATCCTTCATAAACAGGAGGATAATAGGTATTCGCATATTCTAAAGTAGTAAGCGTATTGATGGCAGCCTGTTTCATCCTGACATTCCCAGCTACAGCTGTACACATGATTACTTCATAGTTCGGATCTCTTAAAGCCATAGCTATCGCCATCGCATCATCAGACCCGCAATCCGTATCAATTATTATTTTCTGTCTTTCCATCTTCACTCCTTTACAATATCCTTCTTTATCAGAATACCCATCAGAATACATATAATATTCGCAAACATAATATATTCCATCGAAAACATTATTCCCATCCTTGAAATGATATAGCCTGTAAATACAGGTGTACTCACATCTGCCATACCTGACATCAGTCCAAGTTTAGGTGTAACTTCCCCAATATCCTTAAAACATATTCTCGTAACAATAGATATAGCCACTCCAAATATTACTCCCAGCATAAATCCGATAGCCGGAAACAGTATATAGTATAAAGATATATTCTTTACATATAATACTATCCCCAGTAACACAGCACTTACGCTGGTATTAAAGATCATGACATCAATCTCTTTGACTTTCTTTAATACCGGAGCAAAGGCAAATGACCCAAACATTGCCCCGATATTAAACAGACTCAATAAAAACGAAGAATCAGCTTCTGATAAACCCATATGTATACCAAAACTTGTAATATATGTACAATACACTCCAAAAAGACTTGAATTGAAAAAGATAAAAATAAATGCGAATATCACTGTTCTATATGGATTATTTACATACATCGGGGTAACTATTTCTTCTTCCTGTTCCTCATCCTTTTCATCCTTAAGTCTTAAACCCATAAAGAAAACACATAAAGCCATAATTCCCATTACAAAATAAGAGAAATAAAAAGGTATGTTGACCTTCAGCATCACTCCTATAAGTAAAGGAGCTATAAAACATCCCGCATCAAATAAAGCCTGTCCGATAGACATATTGGCACTGTAATCTTCCTTACTGGCCTTGGCCAAAAGAATCGGGGTAACCGTATCCTGTAAACCCTGACCGCAGCCTCCAATAAAACATAAAAGATATGCCAGATAATAATTATGAATAAGACCTATTCCAAAAAGATATACCGCAAAACATAAGGCACCGGCTATTACACAGAATCTCGAACCCTTTTCCTTACATATATTTCCTGAGAAATTGACTATCACAACTCTTCCTATCGCAAAAACCGAACCCAGTATGACTACCTTATTCAAAGGAAGCTGATACAGATCCATTAACTGTGTTAAAGAACTACCAACCAGCAGACAGCAGCATCCTGTCATCATAAAATACAGCATCGCTGTAATAAGTGAATGTCTTTTATAATCCATATTTCAATTATCGCACAGACCCTTTATTATAGGTAAAAATAAAAGGTGGCACAGCCACCTTAATAATCATTATTTTTCAGAGATTGTTTCTATATCGTAGACTTCGACATTACCCTGTAAATCCTGATAGATAGTTACATAATAGGTTCCGGTTACTGGAGGATTGGTTGTCTTTGTACCGTTACAGAGAAACTTGTAGTTGGTACCAGCAACTACCTGAGTTGCCACAATTTCCACAGGTTCATATCTTGCCCCGGCAAAACCTTCAAAGGCCTTATCAAACATATCCTTCATTTCATCAGTCACCGTATTATCTTCAACTTCTTCCCATCCTCCTAAAACAGGTTCAGGAACTTCAGATGGTGTATCGGTTTTAGCACACGCAACAAGTCCAACAGCCGCAATACCAATTAATAATACCATTAATAATTTTTTCATTTTCTTATACCTCCGATGGATTTATCCATCTACCTATATCCTAACCAGAATTAGGCATCAGGTTACATCTATTTATATTTTATCAGTATCTTTTCAACCATGATCGGCGCAAGTGAAATAATCAGCGTTGAAACCTGAAGATAAAGATTCCCCGGAAGATATCTGTAACATAAAATAATAAAGCCCATCGCAAGACACCTAGCCACAGAAAGATATGTCTCTCTTACTACTACTCTTGCGGTCATTTCATTCTGATAACGACCAATGATATTGGCTGATAAAAAGTTATATGAATTATCATAGAAGACCATTGCCAGAGCGTTACTTACACCATAGATAATTGCCCCGACAGTATTAGGCATGACAATCAGAATCACCAGACACAGTATTTTTAAGACAACACCTGTCTTGAAGGTCATTTCAATTCTATCTCTATTTAAGAGTCTTCCTACTACCCTGAAGGCAATAATCGTCATAAATGAGAAAAGAATCTGAAGCCTTGAATATGTTCCTCCACTACCTGCCGCATTATAGACAAGGATGGAAATGGTATTTAGTTCAAGGGCATTTCGAAAACCATAATAGACAACTGCCTTATTATGGTCATTCCACATTTTATCCTTTATATCAAAAGATACACTTAAAGGTATGTCTTCATCCTTACTGCGGATATTGATGGTAAAAGCCATAATTATAACAATGATAAAGATAGCCACAATCACCATCAGCATCATCCTGTATCCTGACATTTCATCTTCATATACCGAAAGAATAAAGGTCGCAAAGACCGGTGCCAGTAAGGAGCTTATATTGCAGAAGATACCGTTACAGGCAAGAAACTGAGCTCTTGTGGATACATCAGAAACAATCTGATTACAGGTATTCTGCGAGAAATAATAGAAACCTTCCCCGCTTCCGATAATCGCCGCTACAAGAAGTATATATAAAGGATTGTTTCCTAACAGATCACCTGAAAATAAAGTAAATGTGAGAGCTATCGTAATAAGACTTAAGCCTAAGGCATAGGTTAAAGAGAATGGATATTTTTTGACCAGCCGATTGCCTAAGATAAAGAAAACCGGAAAGCATCCAATTCTGACAATGATATATAAAGACATTAAAGGAATAGAATCAGCGTAGATATAAAGATATACCGTTATAAACATTGATACAAGTGATGCACCAAAGTTATAGATGGTATTCAGCATTATCGATCTCTTCTCAAGATTACTCATAATAACATTCTACACCTATATAAAAAGAGGGATTATCAATCCCTCTTATAATTTTTATTTTTTACCAAAGAGTCCTCTTTTGACATTTTCCACAGCTCTGTTGAAATCAAAAGGTCTGTTTCTTTCTTCCATCCTGCGGATATAGTTTTCTTCTTTTTCCGGAATGATGCGGTTTATCGCACTGTATGCACTGTGTGCCTGGAAAGTAGTTTTGACAATTCTGTTTCCGCTGTTCAGAGTAAAAATAAGTGAATCATGACTCTGATCGTTGCTGACAGTCCAGCATTTAAGATCATCATAATTTACAAAACATGCGCATTTTCCTTCATCATCACCATAAATCATCAGGCCTTTGCTGAAAATGTCCATAACCTTATAGTCTTTAACCAGGCCTATAACAACCATAGCCAGCAGAATAAAGAAAACGCCTGTAAGTCTTACCAGCAGAATATTCACAAAAAGTAAAGCCACACCCATAGCAATAACAAGATATGGAGCAAATTTTGGTTTATAACCAATATACTTAACAAAATTTCCTTCCGTTTCAAGTTCAGCTACAGGTTTATATTCAAGTTCCTTAATTTCTTCCATAGAATAATTCTAACATAATTGTTTCAGACAATTAAAAAAGGCGATCTTTCGATCGCCTCTTAAGATAACTGATTATAAACCGTTCTTGCCTAATAATTCGAGGAAGTTTTCAGTTTCATTCATAGTAGTTAATCTACTAGTCAGAACACCACCTCTTAATTCAGCAATCTTACGGTAAACTGCTGCATCATCCTTAGTAACGGCAATTGATTTGGTTACCATTACATATTCAGTTCCCTGAATAGGAGCAGCATTACCAACGTTTACATCCTGTACTTCTACGCCAGATTCCAGCACAGCCAAGGCATCTGATGGGAACTTACAGATGACAAACATTGTTTCATCAGTATGTTCTTTTGCATAGTTAACAGTTTCCTCGATGGAGAATACATATACTGTATTTCCACGAGCTGCCATAGGCAGAGCCATCTTCTGGATAGGATCGGCTGCAACCTTATCGTTACAAACGATAATCTTGTCAGCGCCGATAGCGTTCATCCAGGTAACAGCAACCTGACCATGAATCAGTCTGTTATCAATTCTTAAATGTTTGATCATTGTTTTGTAATTTTAAGCGATTAAGCCATCCAGCCTAAAGCACCAAGAACAAATGCTACTACAGCAAGAACCAAGATAACTGTCAATGGAGACATCTTAGCTTTCTTAATCAGAGCGTAGCATCCGAATGTCAGTCCTAATGGTACTAAGCATGGGAAGATAGCATCTAATACTGACTGTAAAGTCTTAGCTTCCATTGTAGTGCCATCGATAGTGATATCAGAACCTAACTTAACAGGTAATGTAGCACCGATCATTGATGGAACGAAGCCACCCATTACAGTAACGCCTAATACAGATGCAGCAATCTGTAACTTATCTAATGTACCAGCACCAGATACGTCGTTGATAACTGCAGCACCAGTCTTGTAACCATAGTTGAATAATGGCCATCTGATTACGAATAAAGCAACTAAAGGAAGAGTAGAAGCTAAGATAGCAGCGACACCATTACCTTCGTTAGCTAAACCAGCGGCGATGATGTTGAATGGAGGAGTTACGAGAACTGCCTGGATTGTATCACCGATACCAGCTAAAGGACCCATTAAGGCAACCTTTAAGCTGTCATGAACTTCTGGCTGTCCGCCTTCTTCAAGAGCTACACCAGCACCGAAGATTAAAGCAGATGCGCCTGGATGAGTGTTATAGAAAGCCATATGTCTTTCAAGTTCACGGCACTGTCTTTCTTCACCATCGTATAATTCTTTAATTACAGGAACCATTGCATAAGCATATCCGGCTGCCTGCATCTTTTCATAGTTCCAGCACCACTGTAAAGTCCAGTTGTGTCTGTTGCACGCTTTCTTTAAAGCGGCCTGAGATAATTTTTTAGACATTATTTAGTACCTCCCTGAACATAGAAACTAGCAGCGGCAGCACCAACTAATGCAAGGGCTAAAGTACCCATACCACAGTATGCGTAAAGTACGAAGCCGATAACGAAGAATGGCCAGTATTTGCCCAGATCCATGTAAGATAACAGGAGAGCAAAACCAACTGCTGGTAAAACCTTACCTACAACCTTTAAACCATTAGCGATCCATTCGATCGATAATGCGAAGTTTGTGATAGCAACCATGTTGTCAATCAGTAAGAGACCAACTACTGTAGGGATCATTCTTGAAAGAGTCCAAGGAATTACACCACACAGAGTCCAGATTTCGAACTTCTTGATATCGTTCTTAGCTAATGCACCTTCACCTAAATGCTGGAATACTGTAGTAGAAGCTCTACCTAAGATATCCATTTCAGACATTAAAAGTGCGATACCTGAAGCGATAACAACACCTGATTCCAAATCACCAGTCTTAGCACCAACAACAGTACCGAAGATAGTACCTGTGATGTAGTCTGGAATAGTAGCACCACCATAAGTATAGAAACCCATGGAAGCGATTGTCAGGGTAGCACCTAACTGTAAACCCATATTAACGTCACCGCAGCAAGCACCAGCGATTAAACCAGTAATCAAGCATGTTCTAACGCCAACACCTGATAAGTTTAAGACCATGGAAACACCTGACCATAGACCTAAAATTATCGCGATCATTACATTGCTCATATTTTTATGAACCTCCTTATTGAGTTTATTATCTCATCTATAGTAAACGCTTTCAAGTTTTTTCACATAATCCTCACACAATTTGAAGATATTATTTCCCAAGGAATATTCTAAATATTTAAAATATTTAATATCCATAATAAAAGCTGTCTCTTTTGGAAACAGCTTTTGTCATATTCAGAACTTATGTCCTCCGCCACCGCCATGGCTGACACCTGAAGAAGATATATGAACAGAAGAATGGGATGAAGGAGCTCCTCCTCCACCATGAGAATTATCATGATTTCTTTCTATTCTTCTTCTTAAGACATTGGTATAAAGATGAATATCACCACTTCTGGCATAATTCATTCTCGCATCAGTAACATAGTTTCTGGCTGTCTGTTTTTCACCGGTACTTCTTAACTGTCCCCTCTTTGTAAAGTAAGAGATCATTGTTGAAATAGCGGCACCGATACCACCAAATGAGAATACCGGCGTAAGTTTTTCCAGAAGTGTCTGTTCCTGAACCACAGGTTGGGCATCAGGCTGATGGAAATAATCATAATTACGGTATACACTTAAAGCCTGTTCAATAAACTTTGTACAAGCTCCATAGGTATCTCCATTGCTTAGACAGTTGCCGATATCCGGATACATATAATTATCCAGAGCGTAATCTGTATATGTATCTATCGTTTTAGGACCACAGGTCGTAATGGTATATTCTCTTGTACCATAATCAATACACAGAATAATACCTTCATTATCTGTTCCTATACCATAACCGTTATAATCATAGAAATCATCAGCCAGATTTGTAACATCTGTACTGTTCTGATAAGCGATATAGATTACACAGTCCATACCGGTGTACTGAATAAATTCATTACACAGTCTTGTCAGCTCATCTTCTTCAGCCTGACTCAGATAATCAGGATCATCTGTTACCTTTACATCATTGGCAAATACATTAAATGAAGTAAATCCTACCAGCAATAAAGATAAAAGTAATATAAATATCTTTTTCATTACTGAAGACCTCCCATTGCCAGAAAGGCAATCAGAGAACAGATGATAAAGGATACGACAAAGACGATAAGAGAATGCTGAGTTGCCTTTTTAGGATCCATAGGCAGATCTCCTGCAAACTTACCGGTCTGACCATTCATCGCAAATTGATAAAGTTTTCCGTTATATTGTGTAGAGAAAATATATACCGGAAGCAGAGCGTATTTGTTTGTACCATTTCTAAACTGCATAGAAGTCTGTTCAGATATGACTGAATCATATCCTACAACGGAACTTCTTAATATTTCAGCCATGGAATTCTTGATACGCCTGTTGGCTTTACTTATTACCTGATCCTTATCCTGATCATATTTATCCGCAAAGAATCCTGAAAGATATGCCGTATTGAAATCTTTACCTGAAGAATAATCATAAGGTTCTAAGGCATCCAGCAAGGCATTATCCAGTTTGGAACTGGCATCTACCGGTACATTTTCAAATTGAGCTCTTGCATCACGATATACCAGATAATGAGATTCTTCTCTGACCTCATAATCCCCGGTAATATACGTTCTCGTACGTTTCGCACGGAATCTTCCCTGACATTCAGCATCGCAGCTGAAAAGCCAGTAAGGAACATAAAGTCCCTTAAGGTTTTCGATGACATTATTAGCCGAAAAATCATTAGGTAAGAAAGTCTTGCCTTTGATATGTTCAGCATAAGCCTTTCTGGCATCTTCCTTTGTCAGTTTGAAAGGAAGCACCAGATCAGGTTTTAACATGCCCTCAAACTGTTCAGCCACAATCACGGAATTGCCGCAGTATGGACAGCTTGAAGCTGCCATATTCCTGTCTCCTACTACTGCACCACCACAGGATGGACATACATAGGTAACAGAATCCGACATTTCCACATTTTCACTACCAGTATCTTCCCAGTTAAAACTGTCAGCCTGTATTTCAGACTCGACATTATACTGTTCAAGTTCATCAATACGATAAGCCGTACCGCAATGGGCACACTTCAGCTGACCGGAAGATGAATCATAAGGAATATCAGCTCCACAGCAAGGACATTTGTATGAAACTATTCCTGCCATTTTATTACCTTTCGATATTACTGAAGAGCCTTACCGCAGGATGGACAGAATTTTGCTCCAGCTGGAACAGGTTTACCGCATTCTGGACAGTAACCGCCTGAATTATCACCTGACTGATTATTCTGATACATAGCTGCCACATTGGTAGCACCAGCCGCCATATTAACACCTGCAAATCCTGCTACTGCACCATTGGCATTATTAGCCGCATCTCTCATAGCCTGAGCCTGAGCAGCAGCCATAGCACCTGCAGCCATCTGCTGATCTTTCATCGTATAAGCTTCCTGCATATTCTGCAGTCTTTCCAGATCTGCCTGGCTAGGAGTAATAGAATTGATACCTAAAGATACGATTGAAATACCTCTTAAATCAGACCATTTATTACTTAAACTTTCATTTAATGTATCTACCAGTTCCATTGTATGGAAAGGAATATCAGAATAGCTGTTTACACCAAGATTGCTTAAATTGGCAACTGCTGGCTGTAAAGCTGTCAGCATTTCAGTTCTCATCTGATTGGCTAACGCATCCTTTGTATAGTTTGTAGAAATATTACCTGCTACATTCTTATAGAAAAGAATAGGATTTGTTACAGCGAATGAATATTCACCATTGCACTTTAAAGATACATCCAGTTCAAGATTCATCTTAGGATCTCTAACCTTGAAAGGAATAGGTGAAGTAGTACCGAACATGTTACCGGTAATTTCCTTTGTATTGATGTAGTATACATACTGGGATTTATTGGTAACACCACCATAAGTGAATCTTTCAGCGATTTCTGCGAAAGTATCCTTTAAACCCTGTAAACCACCATCAAAGATACTAGGTGACTTGCTGGTATCAAAAGTATAGTTACCAGGTTCATTGGCAACTTCTACAACCACACCATCATCGACAACGATAGCGCACTGTCCATCAGCTACGACAATACCTGATCCATTAGTAATAACATCACCCTTGTCAAATAAACCGGCGCCCTTTTTGACACCTTTAACCATCAGTACACCTGCAGGTAAAGATTCACATACGAAATAATCCTTCCAGGTATCTGATAATGAACTTGTTACAGAAGATATAGCTGCTTTAATTAATCCCATTTTTAATTCCTCCTTTAAAATTCTGATTATTAAAAACTCATAATCTCGACTTTATTATACTAAATTTTGATAAATACAAATATACCTGGGTATATATGAAATGTATATTATAGTAAAATGTTATTAAATTGAATATATACAAGAGGTATACACATGCAGCTTAAACTATATAAAAAATCCACAGTATTATTAACTCTTACACTTATCTTCGATATTATCGCCATAGCCCTTTTATATATCTATAGAGATCTGTGGGCTTCCCATAAAATGATAACCATCTTCCTGTTTGCGTTATTACTTATGCTGGTATATGGATTATTCTCATATTATGACCTTAATGCCGACAGAAACTATATCCGTAAATGTGTATCAAACGGAGATGTAGCTTTAGCTAAAATTACAGATGGAACATTTGTAAGATTCGCAAGAGATGCCAAATTAAAGAATCATGTCTTCTGGAAACTCAATGTCGAAATCTATGACAATGATATGAAGATGATAAAGACTACCATCATTGATAAATTCTCAACCCATCAGACAAAGATCCCTGCAGGTTATGTCTATGTAACCTATCTTGAAGATAAACCTGAAGATTCCTTAATCATCCCTAATGTCATAATCTCTTCAATTGAACCATACAAAGAACTCACTGATGATTATGAAAAAGCTCTCAAGCCTAAATACCTCAATGCCTACTACAATAACGGTCTTATAGTAGAGACCTACAAAGAATCAATGGCTTATGAAAAGAAGCTTAAAGATCTCGATGAACAATACAAATAAGGGCGAAAGCTCTTTTTTGTTGTATCATATTAATGTATGTTCAGAAAAACCTATGTTGAAATAAACGAAGACTCTATTGTCTATAACTTTAATAAAATACAGGAAGTATCAGGTAAAAAACTCATAGCTGTCATTAAAGCCAACGGCTACAGCAGTGATGATGTTGAATTATCAAGATTAGCCATAAATAACGGAATAGACCTTCTGGCAGTATCTTCACTTGATGAAGCGATGCATTTAAGAAAAAACGGTATAGATGCGCAAATGCTGATTTTAGGTCCAACAGATCCCAATGATCTTGATGTTGTAAAAGATAATGATCTTTCCATAATTACTGTTTCCATGGATTATGTCAGAAACAATATAGACAGATTAAAAGATATCAAAGTCCATATCAAGATAAATACCGGCATGAACCGTGTAGGTATTTTATGTGAAGAAGCGAAAGAATGTCTTAATCTATTACAGCAGGCCAAAGCTGATATCAAAGGTATCATGACTCATTATGCCTGTGCTGATTTTGATGAAGCATTTACTCTTAAACAGTATAATTCTTTCAAAGATATCGTCGAAAAACTCGATTATCCTTTTACCTATATCCATTCTCAGGCAACTGATGCCTCATTCGGTCTAAAGGATGAAGTATCAAACTACTGCCGATGTGGACTGGCGATGCTGGGTTACAGTGATAAGGATAACGGTTTAAAACCGGCAGTAAAACTATACAGTGAAGTAACTGCTGTAAAAACTGTTCCAGCTGGTGAAGGCGTATCATATGGTCAGCACTATACATCTGATGGTGAAGGATATATTCTGACTGTACCTATCGGCTACGCTGATGGTTTCTTAAGAAACAATACCGGTAAGGAAGTATATGTTGATGGCGAATATGGAACAATAGTCGGCAGTATCTGTATGGATCAGATGATGATACATACCAATGTCTATCATCCTGTAGGTTCTAAAGTAGAACTCTTCGGTGATCATATCTCCATCAGGGAAAGAGCTATATCAAATGGCACTATCACCTATGAACTTTTAACCAATATAGCTGATAGAGTATGGAAAGTCTTCATCAGCAAAGGTGAAGTAATTCTTCAAAAAAACAACCGTTCTAGATAAGCTGCTGCTTATCTTTTTAAAGTAATATGAATAAGACATTTTCTAAAGCGCTTCAGGATTCATTGACTGTATTTCCCGGATATCTTGTACTGGGTATCGGTTTTGGCATACTTCTGAATGATATCGGCTATGGTCCTTTTACCTGTCTTATGATGTCAGGACTTATCTATGCCGGAAGTATGCAGTATGTTATGATATCCCTATTATCAACAGGTGCATCTATCATCCAGACAGCCCTTATGACTTTAATGGTAAATATCAGACATCTTTTCTATGGCATATCCATGTTAGAGAAGTATAAGGATACAAAACCATACAGACCTTATCTTATCTTCGGTCTTACTGATGAAACATTCTCTATTGTCGTAAGAGATCTTGAAGATGATATTGATAAGAAAAGATATTATTTTCTGGTAACCCTTCTTGATCAGATATACTGGATAATCGGTTCAATGATCGGCAATATCCTTGGAAATATTATTCCTTTTGATACAACAGGTATTGATTTTTCCATGACGGCCTTATTTGTGGTTATTGTTGTATCGCAATGGGAAAGTACTGATGATCATCTTCCTGCCATTATCGGCATTTTAGAATCACTTATATGTCTTTTTATCTTTGGATCATCTTCATTCCTTATTCCTTCAATGATTGCGATTTCTGTAAGTCTTATGATCTATCGTAACTTCAGGGAGGTGAAACATGAATAACGCTCTCGTCCTGATCCTTGTCAGTGCAGCGGTAACCATTGCCATCCGTTTTGCCCCGTTTGTGATATTCAATAAAAAGACACCGAAAATCATCTCTGATTTATCAGAACTCTTACCTTCGGCAATAATGGGGATGCTGGTGGTGTACTGTCTTAAAGATATCTCATTTGTATCTTTATCCGGTTTCATGCCGATGATAATCGGAGTAGTATCTGTTATCATCATTCAGAAGCTGAGACATAATATATTATTATCGATAGCTTTAGGAACCGTCTTATATATGTTCCTGGTGCAGGTAATATTCTAAGCATAATAAAAG
>JAUNIH010000038.1 GCA_030523555.1 Erysipelotrichaceae bacterium | reverse complement strand
ACACGATAATTTAAAGCGAACATTTGTAAAAACACACGTTAAGTTAAATTATCAACAATACGGTATTGTGTAAATAAACCATCTGGTGCATCAGTCTGCGTGTATACATCTGATGACTGAATTCTATATTCTCGGGTTATTGGGTTGCCTTCAGAATCAGTTGTGGCATAAGTGTTGGTAACAGATATCTGATTGCCATCCGCATCATATTCAGCTGTAAAATGAATGACACCTGTACCACCACAGTCATAACAGCGTCCACTGCCCATGCAATACCAGCATGTCGTTATGCCATCACCATCACATGTTGGCGCCGGACAGACCGATGTACCTGAGCCGCCACATTGACCACAATCATATGTCAGTCCATCATCTCCGGTTATTGTTCCTGAACCATTACATAACAGGCACGTTATAACACCTGCACCAAGGCAATCCCCGCAAATCAACTCTCCTGAACCATTGCAGTTAAAACAGATGCCTGCTCCATTACAGACGCCACAGTTTTCATCCCAGGTTTCAATCGTTATCGTAGGTTTTATTGGAATTGTTATATTACTGTTCTCTGAACTGCCCTGAATTTCTTCCAATACTGCTGAATACGGTACATCTTCATATGTCACGACATTGGTTTGCGTATCTACGCTTATGGTATTTGCGAAAACATGGTTTTCAGCAGGTGCATTAGTTATCGACTGGCTTACAACCACAACTGTAACAGCACTGGAAACCACAAGTTTAGAAACAACTTTATTTATTTTATTTATATTTTTCTTAATTATTTTATTATCCTGATTGTCAGTATATTGGTAATTCAGATTATCTTCTTCATTTTTCTGATAAACTTCTTCAGGCAAAGTTGCCCATTCATCAGGAAATTTTCCATATTCATCCATAATTATTTATTATGTATATCCACTTGTGTAAACGGAACTTCTACATTTGCCTTTCTGAATAATACCCATAAATCATGATTCAGAATTCTCTGAGCAGCATATATATCTTTTTCTTCGACATCAGCATAAAACTTTAATGTAACACCAGAAGCACCTAATTTGGCTACGCCCAGATAAACCGGTTCTTTCTTCATCATATCAGGGTGTCTTGAATATATTTCTTTCAGGATATCAGGAATCTTTTTTTCAAATTCTTCAATATCTGTTTCATATGGAATATCAATTTCAGCAATAGCTCTGGAATCATTATCAGATCTGTTTAAAATATCTTTCATATTGGAGTTATTGATAATCTTCACATTTCCACCCGGATCAGTGATGCAGGTAGTTCTGATACCAATATCGCTGACTGTTCCTCTAAAACCACCAATCTCAATAATATCTCCTACATTATACTGATTCTCAAACAGCATAAAGATACCGGTAATAACATCTTCAATTAACGATTCAGCTGAGAAACCTACAACCAGAGCAACAACTCCCACTGAGGCAAAGATGGTTGCTACATCAACGCCTAAAATAGCTAAACCCCAGCACAGGATAATAATAGCTGAAGCATACCTGACTATTGAACTGGTGATAGTAAGAATCGTACTGATACGATGTTTCTTTTTATTGAAAAAGCCAAGTATCAAAATAATTAAATTCTCTACCGCTATGACAAAGGCAATCATTATAATCAGATTAACCAGAGCCTCAGCACTGATAACCGGCAATGATATTTTACTTACAATATTAAACGCTTTAGAAATACCAAAAGTTGATCCAATTACTGCGAGGCATATGATAATACCTATAATTTGTTTACCCTGATTTTTCATATTATTTATCCTTTTAATTTATGTTCATATTATATCAAAAAAGGAATACTAATAATAAAATAGGGTAAGATTATATAAATTGATTGTTGATTAAAGATAATTTATACTGAGTCTTTGTACTGAATTATCTGATAAAAAAGAGGCTAGCCGATAGCCCCTTCCATATTTATTTTTAAAAGCTGATTTAATTCTACAGCGTATTCCATAGGAAGTTCTCTTGTGAATGGTTCAATAAAACCTAATATTATCATCTGTGTCGCATCTTCCTTACTTAAACCTCGTGACATCAGATAGAATAGCTGTTCTTCCGAAATCTTTGATACTGTAGCCTCATGTTCAATAGTTGAAGAATTATTGGAAATGATATTGGTAGGAATCGTATCTGAAGATGAGATATCATCAAGAATCAGAGTATCACATTCAACTTTGGCTCTTGAATTAAGTGCGTTCTTACCAATAGATACCATACCACGATAGTTTACCTTGCCTCCGGTTCTTGCCAGAGATTTGGAAATAATCGTTGAAGAGGTATTTGGAGCCAGATGTATCATCTTGGCACCGGCATCCTGTATCTGTTTAAAGGATCCTACAGCTATGGATATACATACGCCTTTAGCCCCTTCTCCAGCCAGTATACATGCAGGATATTTCATATTGATATGAGATCCTACATTACCGTCTATCCATTCCATAACGCCATTCTTTTCAACCTTAGTACGTTTGGTGACAAGATTGAGAATATTGCTGGACCAGTTCTGAACTGTAGAATAACGGCACTTGGCATTATCTTTGACAAAGATTTCAACAACTGCCGCATGTAAGGAATCATTGGAATATTTAGGAGCCGTACAGCCTTCAACATAATGAAGATCTGCACCTTCATCACAGATAATCAGCGTTCTTTCAAACTGTCCCATGGCTTCCGAATTGATACGGAAATAAGACTGTAGAGGTTTTTCAAGTTTTACACCTTTAGGTACATAGATAAATGAACCACCAGACCATACAGCGGTATTCAAGGCGGCAAACTTATTATCAGCATAGGATACAATCTTACCGAAATATTCTCTAAATAGTTCAGGACATTTCTTTAAAGCGGTATCAGTATCATAGAAGATAACACCTTTATCTTCTACTTCCTTTAACATATTGTGATAAACAACTTCTGATTCATACTGTGTCGATACACCTGCCAGGAATTTCTGTTCACTCTCTGGAATCTTGAGTTTTTCAAAAGTATTCTTTATTGTTTCCGGAACTTTTTCCCAGTCATTTTCTACCTGTTTTGATGGTTTCTTGTAGTAGACAAAATCATTGAAGTCTATTTCACTTAAGTCAGGTCCCCATTCAGGTAAAGGCATTTCCATAAATTTGTGATAAGCCTTCAGTCTCAGTTCCAGCATCCATTCAGGTTCATTCTTGGAAGCCGATATTTCTCTTATGACATTCTCAGAAAGACCTTTTTCCGTCGAAAAAACAGTTACGTCTTCATCTTTGAAATCGTATCTGTAATCATCCTGGGATTTAAGTATGTCTTTATTTTCTGTATTCATTAATCAGATCCTCTATCGCATGAATGCCTATGGTTCCACACTTTATACGGTTTGCCTGCTGATATAAGGTATCAAAGGCGTTGGCTTCTTCAAGCGTATCTTCATCATATGGTTTTTCATCTATCATATTGTAGTATTCATTAATAATATCTTTGGCTTCATCAAGAGATTTATCAGTCACCAGATCACACATGATATCGGTAGATGCCGTACAGATCGTACATCCTACACCCGAAAATTTAACATCCTTAATAATGTCATCTTTCACCAGCATATAAACCGTAATATCATCAATACATGATTCTGAAGCGTTATGTACTGATTTGTATTCAGGATCATTAATTTCCATCTTATTGTTGGGATTATTGT
Source organism: Erysipelotrichaceae bacterium (assembly GCA_030523555.1). Lineage (GTDB taxonomy): Bacteria > Bacillota_I > Bacilli_A > Erysipelotrichales > Erysipelotrichaceae > Colivicinus. Next base: position 14,611 of record JAUNIH010000038.1, on the reverse strand, counting down.
AATGATCCAGCATTATTTCTCTTTTGTATTCTTTGTCCATCATAATATCGCATCCACACACTTTTCTATAGTTGTATCTTTAATAATATCCACAAAATAATCAATTTCTTTTTTAGTATTGTAGAAATATAAAGAAGCTCTGATTGTTTCGGAAACCTTAATGATATTAAGAAGTATTTTTGCACAGTGATTGCCGCTTCTTACTGCAATATTCCTGGAATTGAGATATGAAGAAACATCCTGAGAAAAGATGTTCTTTACATTGAAAGTAATAATTCCGTTTCTGGATGTTGGATTATAAAGTTCAACATTATCCAGCTTAGAAAGTTTATTCATCGCATATTCTGTAAGATCTGCTACATACTTGTCTATTTCATCCATACCGATACTTTCAAGATATTCAATGGCTTTCTTTAAACCCAAAACGCCTTCTATACATGGTGTACCGGATTCAAACTTGTCAGGTGCGTTTTTTAAAAGGATATTGCCGCAGCTGTCAAATCGCGCATTTGATCCGCCACCTAATAGTAAAGTATCCATATTCTGAAGAAGTTCATATTTTCCATACAGAACACCGACACCTGCAGGACCGCACATCTTATGGGATGAGAACGATAGAAAATCACAGTCTAAATTTTTCACATCTACTTTAACATGAGGAACGGACTGAGCACCATCAACAGTAACTATGGCACCATATTTATGGGCTATCTCGCATATTTCTTTAACAGGATAGATATATCCCATTACATTTGAAACATGAGCTACCGCAACAATCTTGATATTTTCTATTGTCTTAAAACATTCTTCATATTTTTCAAGATTAAATGTCGCATCATCATTTAATGGAATATATTCAACTCTTGAACCGGTTTTTTTACATACTTCAAACCAGGGAAGAATACTTGAGGCATGTTCCACATAGGTACTTAAAACAACATCTCCCTCTTTCAGATTCTTCATACCGTAGCCATAGGCAACTGTATTCAAAGATGAAGAAGCACCATTGGTAAAAACTATTTCTTTATAAGAGTTCGCATTTATAAAATGTCTGACAGTTTCCCTTGTGTCATCATATTCTTTGGATACCTTATAGGAAATATCATAATCTCCACGGTGGATATTGCAGTTATATCTGGAATAGTATTCAGTAACTTTATCTATGACACACTGCGGTTTAAATGATGTTGCGGAAGAATCAAAATAGACAAGTCCGGGATTACTTGCAAACATCGGAAAATCTTTTCTTATTTCATCTACATTGAACATAAATCATCAACCTTTCTGTTTGCACTGATCTGTATATTTTTTCCTTCTTCAAAACCTTCATAGAACTCATCATCAGGCATAAGATAGGATTTGATAATAAGATTAAGAGCCTGAGCAGAATTCAGACCTCTGGAATTCATATAGAACAAGACTTCATCATCAATTGTTCCTGAAGAAAGAGAATGCGAAGCTTCGACATCATTTTCATCAATATTGAGTACAGGTAAAACCTTTGCGCTTTTGGGATTACCCATAGTCAGACATCTGTTTTTCTGGTGACACTTTGAAGACTTGGCGCCTTTTACTATCGTACCGATACAGTCAAGAGTAAGTTTTGCATCATCTAAAGCTACTACATTATTGGTAATATCAAGTTCAGAATTGTATTCTCTGTTAAAGATATCAAAGACTATATCTTTATCTCCTACACCAAGATATGTTGAATTGATAGTAAGTAAACCATTAGACAGAATATCAATATTCGTATTCTGTTTAAGATCGGCGTGATCCAGATGAAGATAGTTTATCTCAACATGGCAGCCATTCACATAACCTGTTTCATTAAGTACAAGTTTTTCATCAGTATCGCAATATATAAGAACTCTTGAATCAGCTGAAAAAGCGTATTCAATGTTTACGTTACTGTTATGTATAAAAACTGTAGAAGATTCACTTATTTTTACAGGTGAATCATTAGTGATATCTATCAGCATTCTATCCTCTTGTATTGCGGGCACAGGTTCCTAATGAATAAACCAGAGGTCTAGATTCTTTTACAGGCTGAATCTTCAGTTCATTGTATAACCAGTCATAACCGTCAGTATCAATCTTGTATACGAGTTCTGAATCCCCTTCTACGACGATTTTTCCATCAACTATGACATGAGAATGTGTAGGCTGAATCATCGTAAAGAATCTTTCATAATGAGATACAATCATTAAGCCAAGATTAGACTCATTCTTAAGATCAAGTATCGCATCGGATACCAGTTTAATCGCATCTACGTCCAAACCTGAATCAATCTCATCGAGCATTCCCAAAGATGGATGTAGCATCATCATCTGCAGGATCTCATTTCTTTTCTTTTCACCACCGGAAAAACCATCATTCACAAATCTGTGTGCCAGGTCTTCCTTCATTTTGAGTTTTGCGATATTCTTATCAATCTCTTTAATAAATTTAAATAATGATATATTCTTTTCTAAACGTGAGTTTATGGCAGCTCTCAGGAAATCGGAATTGGTAACACCGGCTATCTCTTTAGGATACTGCATAGCCAGAAAGATTCCCTTCCTGCTTCTTTCATCAACACTCATCTTTAATACATCTTCACCGTTATAAAGGATTTCTCCCTTGGTAACAGTATATGAAGGATGTCCCATGATAGTCTGTAAGAGTGTAGATTTACCATTACCGTTAGGACCCATGATCGCATGGATCTCTCCGTCATTTACAGTAAGATTTATACCTTTTAATATTTCTTTGTCACCCGCAGTGACATGCAGATCTTTAATTTCCAGCATATTGATTTTCTCCATCAATGATTATAGCACCATCTCAAATTAATATTCATTTTACTATCTTTTCTGAAATTAGAATGAAATTATTATTTTAAAATTGATAATAAAAATATTAAAGAATATAATTATAACGTTTGGAGGAAAAACAATGGAAACAAAAGAACTGATAAAAAAATATTGGTTTATCGGTGTTGTTGGCCTGCTGTTACTGGTATTTATCGGTATGTATATAGCCGATACAATAAGTAATCAGCCGGTTACAGTAAAAACAAAACAGGTAGATGGGAAAGATATTGCCTATTCTATAGATGATACAAATGTTACTGCAGATGAACTGTTCAACACCTTAAACGAATCTAGTGGTGCCCAGGTAGCATTCATCGCTTTAGAAAGAGCGGTATTTGACAAGGCTTATGAAACTACTCAGGAATTAAGTGATGCGGCAGCATCCAATGCCCAGGCTATCATCTCCTATTATGGAGAAAGCTATGTAGCCGATGTGCTTAAGAATATGGGTTATGTGAATGGTATTGATGATCTGACTCAGTATTATATTGATTCTGAGAAACAGTCAATGCTTCAGAATGAATATGCCTTAGCTCATGCGGATGAATATATCACACCTGACTTAGGTACTAACGGCAGAGTTATCTATCATATTCTTGTAAGTGTAGCTGATGTTACAGAAGTTACAGATGATGATGGAAATGTTGTATCATATACAGCCAATCCTACAGAAGAAGAAACAGCCGCTTTAAATGAAGTACTTGCAGCTTTGGAAACAGATACATTTGAACTGGTTGCCTACAACTATTCAGATGATACAGGTTCAGCAAGCAGTGGCGGATATATCGGTGCCGTAAATGAAGAAAACATGGATATGTATGATGTAGCCTTCAAGAATGAAGCAATGAGACTTGCTGAAGGAGAAGTATCTGAACCTATCGTATCCCAGTTTGGATATCACATTATCTATAATGCAGCTATGAGCGCTGAAAATGCCGTAGAAGATTACTACTTCATGTATGATGTCTCAAGTAATCATCAGGATATGATGATTAAAGCCATTATGGAAAAAGCTGACGAATACGGTTTTGAAATTGTATCTGAAGATCTCAAGACAATGATCGAAGCTCAGATGGGAGGTGCTCAGTAATGAAAAAGATAAGTTTCTTATTAATTGCCCTTCTGTTACTTGCAGGATGCGGAACTGGTTCATCCTATTCAAAAATCAGTAATGGCTCTGATGTAATATTCAAGTCAGCTGATACAAGCTATACAAATGATGATCTGTATAAATCACTGAAACTTACATCACAGACTGCAATTGAAAATGATATTATCAATAAACTCGCTGATACATATAATGTTGATCTTGCGTCTATTGAAGCTGATGCGGATTCCATGGTAAATATCTATATTGCCATGGGTTATGAATCAATGCTGATATCATATTATGGATCAGTTGCAAATTACCGTGCGGGTCTTGTAACATCCGGTATTGTAGCTGCACTTGCCGAAGAAATGGTTAAGGATGACTTCGATAACTATGTATCTACAGATAAACCTGTAAATATCCAGATGATGGATTTTGATAACTTGGATGATGCGCAGACTTTTGTATCAAGAGTTGAAGGCGGTGAAAGCTTTGATATGGTGGCTCTGGATATGAATGAATCAGCATCCCCTGAATCATTCATCTTTATCGACAGTGATACATCAATCGATCTTAATGTAAAGGATTATCTCAATTCTACAGATACAACAGGATTATCAACAATTATCGAATCTACATCCGATACCGGAAGCACCTATTATGTAGTAAATGTGATTTCCCGTAATGTTGAAGAATTTAAGGATGATTATTTAGCTACAGCTACATTAAATATCGCTGAAGATGAAGTTAAGAATTATTTCTTCAGCAAACACAATATCCAGTTCTATGATCAGGATTTATACGAAATCATGTCATCCGCATATGAGGTATTCAAATAATGTGCCTCTTCTGTGAAATAATCAAAGGAAACATTCCAAGCCGCAAGGTCTATGAGGATGATAATTATCTGGCAATACTTGATATAGCTCAGACTACCAAAGGCCATACGCTGGTAATGCCAAAAAAACACTATGATACATATCTTGATATGCCTGCCGATGAATTTGCGGCATTACTCAAGAAAACACATGAAATTGCCGGTCCATTACTTAAAAATGTTAAGGCCAACGGCAATAACCTGCTGATCAACACCAATCCGGTTGCCGGTCAGAGTATCATGCATGTACATACGCATATTATTCCAAGATATACTGAAGAAGATACAATCAGACTGGAATTCACAGAAAACAGTTATGATCTTGATGAAGTATTAAAGGAATGCACTAACGCTTAAGAAATTAAGCGTTTTTTAATGCTAGAATTAACTTATGAATGATATCCTCAATAATATTCCTGTAGCTTTAAATAATTCCAATAAATCAGATAACGGCATACTTGCGGTAATAGCGGGAAGTGATTTTATTGCGGGTTCTGCCGTATTCAATCTATTAGGTGCCAGCGCTGTAGGAACAGGTTACATTTATGGAATTATTACCGAAGATATATTTGATGTATGTTCATCTTATGCACCATGGGTAGTATACAGAAAAGAATATATCCCTTCTAAAGAAAAAGCCGTTTTAATCGGTTCTGGATGTGATAACCGTGAAGACTTTGATGAAATACTGATCAATGTCTTAAACGCTTCTATACACGTTATAATTGACGCCTATGCCTTAAGAAGATATAAGGATCTTGGTCTCAAATGTAAAAATAAAACCGTTATGACACCTCATCTTGGTGAATTCTCATATATGACAGGTTTATCAGTAGTAGAAATAAAAAATGATAAAGAAAAGATATCTAAAGAATACGCACTAGAAAACAACTGTATTCTGGTTCTGAAAGATTATGAAACGCTTATTACGGATGGAAATAATGTTTATATCAATAAGACAGGTAACGCCACTCTGGCTAAAGCCGGATCAGGAGATATCCTGGCAGGATTTATTGCCGGACTTATAAGTAGAGGCGTAGAACCTTATGATGCGTGTATTACTGGATGTCATCTGCTGGGATTAAGTGCGCAAAGGGTTTCGGAATATATGGCAATAAGTTCAATTACGCCACTGGATATCATTGAAGAAAGTAAAGAAATATTATTCGAATATAAAAAATAAGACCTTGTATATCAAGGTCTTATCTGTATTCTTCTTATGGATACAGGTTTTTTGAGTTTTTCATCTATCTCTATGACAACGGCACAGAAGATAGCTGGCGCATTACTTACAGTAAAATGGGTTTTATCATGATAGACATTGGTGATAATAGATTCTTCAATGTCTCTTCCGATTACTGAATCATATGAACCACACATTCCCACGTCTGTTATAAAGGCACAGTCACCAATCATTCTTTCATCAGCTGTCTGTACATGGGTATGGGTACCTACCACAACTTTGGCATATTCCTTGAAATGTTCTATAAATACCCTTTTTGTTGCGGTCGCTTCGGCGTGTAGATCAACGAAATAGAAATCAGGGTTGAGATGTCTGGTATTCTCTAAAACCTTCTCAAACGCCTCATATGCGTCTCCATCAGCTTCCCCTATCAGCACATCACTTAAGATATTGGTAAGACATATTCTTAAACCCTTATATTCAATAATTTTATAATAGTTATCAGTTGTCCTTAGTTTGTGATTATATGGAACTACAAGGTTGCGCATATCATCCATATAGGTATTTATTTCTGATTTGGAATAAGTATGATTACCCATTGTAATATAATCAATACCATCACTTATAAGAGAGTTGTATATCTTATAGGTAATACCCTTTCCGTGAGCAGAATTTTCACCATTGGCAATAACGAGATCGATTTTATTCTCTTTCTTCAGAGAATATAAAAGAGAAGAGATAACATCTCTTCCACTTTTACCAACAATATCACCAATAAATAAGATATTCATTATTTAGCAGTCTGTGTCGCTCTTGTTTCTCTGATGACAGTAACTTTAATCTGTCCAGGATATGTAAGTTCGCTTTCAATACGGTCTTTGATATCTCTGGCAATCATTGTACACTTGGCATCACTTACTTTATCAGGTAATACCATGACTCTGATTTCTCTGCCGGCCTGAATAGCGTAGGCTTTATCTACACCTTCAAAGTCATTGGCAATCTTTTCAAGAGATTCAAGTCTGTTGATATAGTTTTCAATACCTTCATATCTTGCGCCTGGTCTAGCGGCTGATAAGGTATCAGCGGCAGCTACAAGGTAGGAATAAAGGTTGTTAGGAGCTACATCGCCATGATGAGATTCAATGGCATTGATAACTTCAGGTCTTTCATTGTGTTTCTTGGCAATCTTGGCACCAAGTTCAATATGTGTACCTTCCTGTTCAAAGTCAACAGCCTTACCGATATCATGCAGTAAACCGCATCGTTTTGCGAGGTTCTGATTCAAGCCCAGTTCAGCAGCCATCATACCGGCTAAGGAAGCTACTTCCATGGAATGTTCAAGACCATTCTGACCATATGAATATCTGTATCTCATACGACCGATAAGTTTAACGAGTTCCTTATCCATTCTGCCGATCTGCAGTTTGAAGCAGGCATCTTCACCAAACTTCTGAATTGTTTCATCAATTTCTTTGGTTACTTTGTTTACTACTTCTTCAATTCTGCCCGGCTGTATACGACCATCTCTGATTAATGTTTCCAGAGATACTCTCGCAATTTCTCTTCTGATTGGATCAAAACATGAAACGGTAATAGCTTCAGGAGTATCATCAATAATCAGATCGACACCTGTAGCCTGTTCAATAGCTCTGATATTTCTGCCTTCTCTACCGATAATACGCCCCTTCATTTCTTCTGAAGGAAGTGAAACGATAGATACAGTACGGTCAATTGCTTCATCCTGCGAATAACGCTGAATAGCTGTAGCGATAATTTCACGGGCATTGGTAGCAGCTGTTTCCTTGGCTTCTTCTTCCTTTTCACGGATGAAGGTTGCCATTTCATCACTTATTTTTCTTTCAACAACGTCCATCAGTTCCTTTCGGGCTTCTTCCTTACTCATACCTGATACACGTTCCAGTATTGCAATCTGTCCGTCAATACGCGACTGCAATTCAGCTTCCATTTTGTCTAATTGCGCAGCTTTGTCTTCTGCCTTTTTAACTTTTTCGTCTAATTTTCTTTCTTTCTGAGTTAAATTTTCATCACGGGAATTCAATGAATCTTCACGTCTGAGCAGTTTATTTTCCTGATCCTGAATATCACTTTTTCTTTCCTTGATTTCTTTTTCGGCCTGAAGCTTCAGATCATAAACCTGAGTTTTTCCATCTAAAACAGCCTGTTTAACAGTGTTTTTAGCCTGATTATTAGCTTCATCTAAGACTCTTTGTGCTTCTTTCTTGGCGTTATTGCCGATTGTCATATACAAGATTACAAAGACAATAGCACCAACAGCAACTCCGATTAAAATGGAAGGCAAACTAATATTCCCCATATTATTACCTCCATTAGTTTAATTGTTGTGGATAAAATCCATTTATCATTTTACATTAAATATACTTATTTCACAAGTAAGCGCTTCGATAAAAAAGCCATAAACACAATGATTTATGACTTATTTCTGATTATTCGGCACTTGCCATCTTATCTTTGATCTTCTGGGTAATTTCAGCATCAATTTCAGGATTTGCTTTGAGATATCCTCTTACCGCTTCAGATCCCTGTCCGATCTTTTCACCATTGTATGAGAACCATGAACCGGATTTTTCAATAATACCGAATTCTACACCCAGTGAAACAATTTCTGATAAATGGGATATACCTTCACCATAATAGATTTCCACTGTACAGGTCTTGAATGGTGGAGCTACCTTGTTTTTGGCAATCTTGACATTGACCTTGTTGCCGATAACTTCCGAACCATCCTTGATGGCTTCAGATTTTCTTACTTCCATACGGATAGTCGAATAGAACTTAAGGGCACGACCGCCTGTAGTAACTTCCGGATTACCGAACATCACACCAACCTTTTCTCTTAACTGGTTGATGAAGATTGTCGTACAGCCATTGGCGTTCATCGCGCCTGCGAGTTTACGCATTGCCTTAGACATCAGACGGGCATGAAGACCGATATTGGAATCACCCATTTCACCATCAAGTTCAGCCTGTGGTACAAGTGCAGCGACGGAGTCCACAACAATCAGATCAATAGCTCCAGACTTGATGAGTACTTCCGCAATCTCTAAAGCCTGTTCACCGGAATCGGGCTGAGACAGGATCAGATCATCAACATCTACACCTAAAGCTTTGGCGTATCGAGGATCAATCGCATGTTCAGCATCAATGAAAGCACATTTTCCGCCGGTTTTCTGACATTCAGCAATGGCCTGTAAAGCCAGAGTAGTCTTACCTGAAGATTCAGGACCATAGATTTCAATGATTCTTCCTCTAGGTAATCCACCAACACCCAAAGCGTAATCAATCGCCAATGAACCGGTAGAAATCGCATCGACATCGACATCGGTATGTTCACCAAGTCTCATAATAGAGCCTTTGCCATACTGTTTCTCAATAGTCTTGAGGGCTTCATTCAGAAGCTGTTCTTTCTTTTCGTTAGTTAAAGTTTCTGTAGTTTCTTCTTTTTTAACCATAATTTCCTCCCGATACATTATTCGTAGAAAAATTCAAAATTCCTTACATAGATTCAAAAATATAGTCTTTTACCTGCATAAAATACGAATAACCGCCGGCAACAGAGATAAAAGTAGTAAACCAGATCAGTAATTCATCAGCAGGAATATAGTAAAGTTCAAATGGAAGATTGTTAAGTAATACGACAACTATCGTCACCATCTGGAAGACAGTTTTAAGTTTTCCCAGGATACCGGCAGAGATAACCACACCCTTCTGGGCAGCTATCATACGGCAGCCATCGACAATAAGATCTCTTAAAATCATAACTATGCAGCAGACAACCGGAATCATATGTTTATAACATAATATTATAAGTGTCATATCCACAAGAAGCTTATCCGCTATTGGATCGGCAAATTTACCGAATGTCGTCACAAGATTATGTTTTCTTGCCAGATATCCATCAAAGAAATCCGTAACCGAAGCTATGACAAATATCGCAAGTACAATAATATTCAGATAAGACAATGTTACCTGTCCAATCGTAAAATATCCGATATTTATATTGAACTGACTGTATGGAAACAACCATACAAGGGCCATTAAAGGTACCATCAGTATTCTTAACAGTGTAAGTTTATTAGGCAGATTCATACAATATTTCCTTTCTACTACATTATATCCAAACTAGAAAATTATTCAAGCTAAAGAAAAAGACCCGAAGGTCTTAAACAAATAACATAAATAAGCCATGTTCTGTACTGGACAATCATTTATCTGCGTTTTCACGCCCCACAAATCACTTCGTTTCGTTATTATGGGTTCCCCTACCTATTTCTGGGTTTCTCGCTTATGGGGTTTATCACGTTCCACTCTTATATTTCTATAAGACTCGTCTCTTTGACACTTTTACAGGCTCCTTCCATAGTTTCCCTTAGGAATTATGCCAGCCGTCAGTAAAATACTGCCTGAACTTGTCTTTATCGTTCAGCATAAACACTACATCCGTCACAGGATGTGCGAGCATGGACTTTCCTCTGCTTCCAGCGATTGTCTAATGTTATTTGTTGTTATACATCATTTCTTCCAGACGAGATAGTCTCTTCAAAACATCAACAGATGAATATGTTGTTGTATTGGACAGATCAAATGCACTTCTTCTGGCTTTAAGATCCTTGTTTTCTTCAGAAAGTTCCTTTACCTGTTCTTTTAAAGAAGCTATCATGTCCAGTAATTCCTGAACGTTTGCTTCCATAATGTCGTAATCTTCAAGAACAGTATCCAGAAAACTATCGACTACGGCAGGATCATAACCTTTGAAAGCTACATCGAACTGCTGATTGACTATATCTTCAGGTGATAAGTTCAATTTATTCATAAATACGCTCCCTAACGTAATAATCATATAATTATTTATATTTTTATTCAAGTTTACTGTTTTGAAATATAGTTTTACTTTTTATATAATTTAAAGTGTATTTATGAGATACCCTACCAGTGCAAAGAAATATGAAAAACCAAAATCATTTTCCAATCGAGGCATGAGCCTGGAAGATGATATAAATACTTCCAACCAGTATTATCTCACTAATGATATTGGCATCCTGCACAAGAAACCTACCCCTATAACAATAGTCAAGGTAGATTATCCCAAAAGAAGTGCAGCGACGATTACCGAAGCGTATTTCAAGGTTCCGTCTACTACGGACTACAATGGTATCTATAAAGGGAAATATCTTGATTTTGAAGCGAAAGAATGCAATTCAAAGACAGCCTTCCCTTTCTCATCAATACATCCTCACCAGATAAAACATCTGAAGAGTGTGAGTAAACATGGGGCAATAGCTTTTATCATAATGAGGATGATTCAGTATGATAAAGACTATCTGATAAAGGCGGATGAATTTATTGATTTCTATGAGACGACTGACAGGAAATCTCTTCCATTATCATGGATTGAGGAACACGGTCATGTCATCGAAAAGAAATACACTATCCCCTGCAACTATCTTAAAGTTGTAGATGAAGTTTTTGATTTTTAGGAGGCAGTATGTCTATCAAAAAAACTAAACCAAAAAAGAATGTGAATAAACTTCAGGTATGGTCAGTCATCATATCTGTAATTGCGACATTCGCCATTATATGTCTGATTATAGGAATAACCGCTATTCTTATTCTTCTCAAAGATAAACCTACAATAAACGCTGATGATTTCCAGCAACAGGAATCTTCTATCGTCTATGATATGAACGGTGATGAAATTGCCAACCTGGGAAATGTCATCAGACAGAACGTAGAATATAATGAAATACCAAACTGTGTCATTGATGCCTTTGTGGCAATAGAAGACTCACGTTTCTTTGAACATAACGGTTTTGATGTACCACGTTTTACAATGGCAATGATCAAAAACCTGATGTCACTGTCTTTTGATCAGGGTGGTTCAACCTTTACGATGCAGCTGATCAAGAATACCTACTATACCGATGATGAAACCGGTACTCAGGCTTCTAGAAGCGGTATGTCCGGTATCAAAAGAAAAGTACAGGAAATAGCCCTGGCCCTTGAACTTTCCGGACAGATGTCCAAACAGGCAGTATTTGAATCATATGTCAACAAACTCAACTTCGGTGGTGACAGAAATATCAGAGGTATCCAGAAAGCTGCCCAGTATTATTTCGGAAAAGATATAAGTGAATGTACTACTGTTGAAGGAGCGCTTCTTGCAGGAGTTATCAACGCACCTAACTACTACAATCCTTTTTATAATCTTGATGCGGCTACTGAAAGAACTCATGAAGTTCTCTATCAGATGTATCATCATGGATATCTTTCAAAAACTGAATATGAACTTGCCTTATCTGTAAAGGTTGAAGATCTGCTGAAAGATCCATATTCAAGTGATTCCGAAGGTGAAGGTATTCCTTATCAGGCTTATGTAGACCAGGTCGTATCTGAAGTAATATCTTTAACAGGCATAGATCCATATTCTACAACCATGCATATATATACCTATATGAATCCTGATATTCAGAAAGTAATGGATAATATCCAGGCTGAAAATATGGATGGCTATTTGACATATCCTGATGAATATTTTGAAGTAGCTTCCGTAGCTGTAGAAAATTCAACAGGCGCAATTGTCGGCATACTCGGTGGAAGAAATTACGCCAATGGTGGACAGCTCTTACTCAATCACGCTACCGAACAGTATAAACAGCCTGGTTCAACCATGAAACCGATTCTTGATTATGCATTGGCGTTTGAAAATCTGGGCTGGGCTACAGATCATGTCATAACCGACAGACCAATGTACTACGATGATGTAAGTAAGATTATCATCATCAATGACTCCGGCACATATGAAGGTGATCAGACACTTAAACAGGCAGTCGGCAAATCAATCAATACCTGTGCTATTCAGGCTCTAGAAGCTGTGCTTCAGAACAAGAGCTATGAATATGTAGTCAACTACTGTCAGTCTTTAGGTTATGATTTCAACCTTGAAGATTTCAATGTTCAGTATGCGATCGGTGGATCAAGCTGTGAAGTAACACCTTTGCAGCAGGCATCAGCCTATGCCGCAATACTCAATGGTGGTGTCTATAATACACCTCATACCATCAAGAGAATTGAATTTACCAATGGTAAATCCCCTATTACACCGACATACGAATCAACACAGGTTATATCTGATGCTGCAGCATATCTTACAACAGAACTGATGAAATCAAATGTCGCAAGTTATGGCGGTACCTATACATATGTAAAATCAGATAATTATACAGTATATGCCAAGACAGGTACTACCGACTACGGTACAACCGCTACAGAATACGGTATCCCATCAGGCGCCATCAAAGACGGATGGCTGGTTGCCGGTACATCTGAATATACAACTGCTACCTGGGTAGGATACGAAAAAGCCGTATTAGGTCAGCAGTCATATATCACTAAAGATTATTACTATAATGATCGTCCTCAGGGTAAGATAGCGCATCTTGTTCTTGAGGCCTTATATGAGTATGGCAATACAAAACCAACAACTATCGCTCAGCCATCAAGCGTAACTTCAATTACCCATATTATCGGAACATTCCCTTATGCGGTACCGGTAGATGGAATGGACGATTCATTAATTACAACAGGATTAATCAAGAAAGATTCTGTCAAGATGGTTAATCTTTCCGCTCCTACTCTGGCTGATATGTCAGGAGAAATCTCTATCAGCTACAGTGGCGGAACATTAACTGTAAAATGGCCAGAATATCCTGATACAAGTTCAACTGCCGCTTCTATGGAAAGCAGAACCAAGGATATCTCTTTAAGGTCTTCTACCGGAGAAGTGGTTGTAGCAGCTACCGGTACGTGTCTGTTTGATCAGTCATGGATATATGGTGCAGTTGAATATGCATGTGATGTTACAGTAAACGGAAATACATCTACATATACTTCTGATGACAATTCCAAAACAATTAATTTGTATCTGAATGGTGGTGATGTCGTTAAGGTTACTGGTTATTATCAGTATAGTTTAGGCGGTCAAAAGTCATCTTCTTCGTCCAAATCTATTACCGTAACCGAATCAGTAACAATTCCTGACCAGAACGCATCCAAAGATACTGTCAGCAACTGGGCAAGCAGATATTCATATGTAAGCTATACTGAACAGGAAGTATCGGAATCAAACTTCAGACAGTATAATACATTCACTGTCAGAAACCAGAACGGTACAACCATTCCATATGGCAGTGCATATACAATATCTAGCGGTAGCGATCGTATTGATGTTGTATACTACTTCAAAAAAGATCCTAATATCAATGCCGTACAGACAGACCAGGGTATTACCGCTTCTGTAGATAATCTCTATGGAGGCAGCGTAACATACAGCTTCAACGGTAACGCAAGTGATTCCAACAAATACACACCTGCTGAAGGTGAAACAAGTCTTACAATCAGCGCTCACATCACCTATACCGATGGTTCTACAGCTGATATCAGTAAGACCGTATCAATCAACTAAGAAAGATGACCGGATATTTCCGGTCATCTTTTTATATCCATAAAAATAAATCTAACACTCTACAATCGTGTGGTAGAAAAACCTAGTATTTACGCGTGAATC
>JAUNIH010000037.1 GCA_030523555.1 Erysipelotrichaceae bacterium | reverse complement strand
CTGTTTCTAGCATCGATAGCGATAAGGGCAGCTTCATCAGCAGCGGCTCTTTCAGCATCAGCAGCGTCTCTAGCAGTTTTTGCAGCAGCATCAGCTTCTTCAGCAGCTTTTCTAGCAGCAACAAGATCTGTATCATCTGGAGTTAAACCAGACAGAATAAGTTCTCTTAATTTATCAGCAGCTTCTTTAGCAAGTCTTTCAGCTTCTAAAGCTTCTTTTTCTAAAGTCTTGGCATATGCATCAGCAACTTTGGCAGCAACTTCTTTAGCATTTGCGTTAGCTTCAGCAAGTTTAGCTTCAGTTTCATTCAGAATAGCAGCAGTTTCTTTAAGCTGAGCATCAGCCAGGTTTGCAGAAGCGCTGTTTACAGCTTCCTGAGCCTTCTTAACTTCTTCAAGCTGTGCAGCAGCCAGTTTTTCATATTCAGCTACTGTATCTTCAAGATTAGATAAAGCATTGTCATATGCGTTCTGAGCAAGATCTTCAATTAAATCAACGATAGCAGCCTTAGTCTTTAATGAGATTGCATCGCTTGAGATAAGAGCGGCAATAGCAGTAGCACTGTCTACAACATTTCCATTACCGATACCATCGATAACAGCTTTGATATTGGCAGCGTCTTCAAAGATAGTTTTAATATCACCAGGATTTATATCCGACCAACTAGGTTCTTCACCAGTGATGATTGATCTTATAATCTGATCAGCAGCACTGCCGTTGATCTTTGTATCTAAAGCATCGATATCAGCCTGTAAAGCATCAATCTGGTCCTGAGTTAAATCCTTATTGTTTTCTAATGCAGCTTTAGCATCATTTGCATTAGCTACAGCAGCAGATGCAGCAGCAAGATCATTATTTGCAGAAGTTAATGCGGCATCTTTTTCGCTTACCAGCTGGTTAGCATCAGCAACAGCCTTTTCAGCATTCTGAGCAATTTCCCATCTGTCAGTAATAGTATTTGAATTGGTTCCAATAGCTTCTTCAGCAACTTCTGTATGAGGAGTCTCCAAATCGGTTACAGTAACATTGTGTCTTACTCCAAACATTCCTTCATAATAAGCTCCATTTTCATCGAATTTGATATCATAAATGGCATTGACAGTTATAGTTCCATTTATAATTCCTGTAACATATAAAGTTTTGCCGTTTTCATCCACTACTTTAAAGTGCTCATTTAAACCACTCCAATCAGTTACTCCCTTGATCTGTTCAGCATTTGTTACTTCTGTAGTTGGATATACAGTAATCTCATGATACTGAACTACACCATTATCATCTACAACAATTGCGTAATCCTTAGATACTGAATTACCTGCTTCATCTTTAGTTGTAACAGTTGCTTTTGAAGCATCATCACTAACTGCAACATCTGCGCCCAGTTCATTTGAAAGAACAGTTTCAGTCAGATTCTTTATAGCATCAGTTTTATCTGCTTCTGTAGCATCTGCAGATTTGATAGTAGCCTGATCAGCTTCCATCTGAGCTTTTATACCAGCTTCTTCTGCAGCTTTCATATCAGCGATAATATCAGCCTGATTATCTCTTACAGCTTCAGCTTCAGCTAAAGCGGCTCTTGCGCTGTCTAATGCATCCTGTGCAGCATCTACAGCTTCTTTGCTTGCAGTTTCATCAGCTTTTAAAGCAGTAAGTTCTTCTTCAGCCTTAGCGATTTCGGCATTCAGTTCTTCAATAGAAGTTTCCAGTTCTTTCTGCTGTTCTTCCATCTTGGCAAGTTCGCCTTCGTTATAATCAACAACAGCATCAGCAACAGCTACAGCAGCTTTTGCAGCGATTAAGGCAGCACCGGTAGCAGCTACAGCGATTGCATCTTTTCCAGATTCAACCAGGCCTTCAGCAGCAATACCAGCCAAGATTGCTTCCTGTTCAACAAGATTAGCATTAGCTTCAGCTAAAGCATCTTTTGCTTCAGCAGTTTTAGCCTGAGCAGCTTCTCTAGCAGCTACAGCTTTAGCAGTAGCAGCTTCAGCAGCAACTCTCGCAGCAGTAGCGTTAGCTAACTGTTCATCTTTTGCGATTCTGTAAGCTTCGGCTTTATCAGCAGCGTCAGCAGTAAGTTCTTCAGCTTTTTCAGCATTGATTAAACCTGCTTCAAGCTGTTCATTGATATCAGCTACAGCCTGGTTGTATACATCTAATGCTTCCAGGTATTTAGCGTTTGCTTCTTCAGCAGCAGCTTCAGCAGCAGTTGCAGCTTCTTCAGCAGCCTGAGCTTTTAAATCTGCCTCAATTGCAGCAGCTTCAGCAGTCTGAGCAGCCTGTTCTGCAACACTTTCATTATTCAGATTGTTGGCAGCTTCATTAGCAGCATCTACTGCAGTCTGTAATAATGATTCTGCATCATCTTTAGCAGCGACAGCTTCTTCAGCAGCAGCTATAGCTTCATCTTTTGCAGTGAATACTTCATCAGCCAGGTCGCTGATTGATTCTTCAGCAGAATCAACTGTATTCTGAGCATCATCCACTTTTCCTTCAGCAAGCTTTTCATTGGCAGCTGATACCAGTTCATCCACAATGATTGTTGGATCAAGATCAGTAACACCTTCAGGAATATCTACAATAGCAGTTATGATTTCCTGGTCTTTTGCATCTTCCAGAGAATCAATAACATCCTGGGTAGTAACTGTTTCAGCTGATGCATCTTCTTCGTCCGCGAATATAACATTTGCAGTGATTGGTGAGATCATCAGCAGCATAACCATTAATGAGTTGATAAACTTTTTCATTTTTAGTTTCTCCTTTCGATAAAATTCCTTATCTACATTTACCATTATCCACACGTCCGGTTATAAATCGGTTATATTTTTACCATTTTAAAAATATTGTGAATTTCACAAAACTAACACATTATGCCTTTATTAAGGTATATATTGTTATATATATAAAATATTTATATATATTATTAATAACTTATGGTTATATTTATTAATTTTTTATCCATAAATATGCGGATTTTGGCATAAAAAAAGGAAGATACAATCGTATCTTCCTGTAATTTAATACCGGTTATAAATAATTATTCTTCAGTTTTTTCTTCTTTTTTCTTTACAACCTTGTCAGGATCATATTTGATACAAAGATGTCTCTTGTTTCCTTCACCTACAGAGATGGTTGTAACATTTCTAAAATCCTGCAGATACTGATGAATTACTTTTCTTTCATCATTTGGCATTGGGTCAAGTTCTACATCAATATGTGTCTTGGCTACATTGATAGCTTCTCTTTTAGCCATCATCTTTACTTTCTTGTAGCGGTCTTCCTTATAATGGTTGACATCGATAACGACACCGATTCTCTTCTTGAAAGTATGAGATACAGCTGAACGTACAACTGTAGAGATAGCCCTTAAGGTCTGACCGTTTTTACCGATGATAATTGCGTTATTTTCGGCATCAAGGATTACACGATACAGCAGTTCATTATCTCTTTCCTTATTGTGATCTACAATAATTTCAATTGATACTGACTGATCAAGTTCAGTAAAGTATGTTCCAAGATAATCAAAGATGAATTCTTTGACATCTTTAGAAGTATAGGCTTCAACAGTTACTGATTTATTGAATCCAAATAAGCCACCCTTATCTTCTGAAATGACATTATATGTAATGTCTTCAATAGCGCAGTCCTGTGTACCTGCGATTTTCTTTAGAACTTCATCTAAAGTTTTTCCTGTATATTCTTTCATTAGTCCTCCTTATGCGTCAGCTTGTCTACCACAACTGTCTTGATGATATTTACCAGTGAGTAAATAGAATAGTATAAAGACAGCGCTGTTGGCCATGACAACATGGCAAAGGCAATCATCGCCAGCATTGCATAGGTCATACCCATATTCTGCTGTTCAGGTTTGTGATAGGTCTTGTGATGCTTGTCAGCTTCCTTCTTGCCGTGATACTGTGCCAGCCACTGTGGAACTTTCATGGAAATAAACTGGAAGACAACCATTGATACATAGATTACGATACAGATCCATGCCTTGTCAGCGATAGCTTCTCTAGGTGTAGTTGAAAGACTTACACCCATAAACTGTGCAGTCGCTACAGCTTCAGATCTTCTTACGGCACTGTACATACCAAACAGTAATGGGAACTGGATGAAGGATGAAAGTAAGGCACCCATAGGGTTTACATCATACTTCTTGTACAGATTCTGCATTTCCATTGCCATTCTCTGCTGAGACATATCATCTGTTCGACCTTCATACTTTGCCTGAATCTTCAGTAATTCAGGCTGCATCTCCTGCATTCTCTGCATGGATACAGTTGATTTGAAAGTGATAGCCAGAACAATGATATTCAGTAAAATTGTAACCAGCGCAATTGCTAAGAAGATACCTGTTTTAGGTGTCAGCCAGTTGATTGCCTGTGATAGCGGATACGTAAATATAGCTGCGAAGAATCCGTCGTTCATTACATCCTGGAATGTTGTGTCTAATGTTATAAGTTCGGATGACGTTGAACAACCTGTCAATAGTACAGCCATTGCCAATACGCTTAATACTACTTTCAAGCGCTTATTATTCATTTTATAGCTCTCCTTAATCATACTGTTATATTATAGCCTTTTTGATAAGCTTTTCCAAATCTTTCTTATTGGTTTCAAAATCATTATTCAGAAACGATCTGCGCACGATAATCACATAGTCATAGATATCATTTTCAAAGTCTATCAGGGCATAGGCAAGTTCCCTTACCTGTCTTTTTATTCTGTTTCTTTCTACCGCATCTCCAAGCTTCTTGGAAACCGAAATTCCTACTCTGGCATGATCTTCTTTACGCTTAGATACATACACCGCAAAAGCAGCACTTGATACCGAGTGCTTTTCTTCAATAATCAGAGAAAACTCTTTGGATTTACGGATACGAAACTCTCTTTTCATAATGTAAATTAAAAGTCACCGGAGTGACTTTAATCAGATAATACCTTTCTGCCTTTAGCACGACGTCTGGCTAATACCTTGCGTCCACCAACAGTTTTTCTTCTGGCTCTGAAACCGCAGGTGTGCTGACGTCTTCTTTTACTTGGCTGAAATGTTCTCTTTGCTGCCATTGTTTATACCACCTTCCTTAATGTCAAATACTATTGCATTATATGGCAATACCCAACAAAAGTCAACAGGATTTTTAAGGTACATTAGTACTAAAATCTACTTCGAAATACGCCTGTTTATTTCCTTCGCTATCCTGATACTGGAAGTACCGTATTCAAGGCTTATACCGTTTTTTGTCTCTACAATTTTATCAGGTCCCAGTTCCTTGAGCCCTTCAATAGATATTACTTCAGGATCCCTGATTTCCACATTCAGTCTCAGGATACCGCCTGTAGCACCACTGATATTTTCCTTGCCGCCTAATACATCGATGATATTTCTCGATGCGTATTTAAGAACACCCGTATCCGCAAAATCAATACTCAGATAATGATAATAGATATAGGTTACAAAGAAACAGACCGCGAATGCTGCAATACCTACATAAAGAATATTCATCAGGGTCGAAGATATAAAAGGATTTCTCAGGTTGATCACAAAATCAGGGAAAGAACCAGGCATGCTGGATACGATATTATCCCCTACCGGACTGAATCCCAGATACGCCTTGAAATAGATAAGAGCTCCAGATACAACACCTACAGCCGTCAGATAGAAGATATACAGGAATGGTGCCGTAAACATCATCACATATTCCATCGGTAAAGGATTACCGGCTATGACTGAAGCTATTACACCAAGGATTACCGGAATCATCCAGGAATTCTTTTCTTTTTTATCAGTAATGGAAAACCAGGTTCCAAGATATATTGCAGGTATGATAAACATATTGATGACATAATAGAAAGTCGTAAATCTTCCGGCTCCTTCATAAAGGAAGATGGCATTCTTTGTGGCCTGCCAGATATTGATATCACCAACGATTATTTCCCCTGTTGCCGTATTGGAATAGGAACCGCCTAAAGCTGTATACCAGAATGGATTACGTATTAAAGAACCAAGACCAAGATCACTGAAGAATCTGTCCAGGGCACTGTATAAACCGATTCTGTAAGGATCCAGCAGGTCTCCACTGATAAAGGTAATCATCCTGTTAAGGAAACTGTAGAAATATGGTGAAAGATAGGAAACTCCGATTCCTAACAGGAAACATAATATGACATTGATAATAAGTCCGCTTATCTCTTTGGAAAAGATATTAAACAGAGAATAGTTATTCTTGTTTCTTGAATAAAGGAAAGAAATTCTTGTAGCTATGGCCACAAGTAATGAACCCAGCATTCCCGTTTCCAGAGGATATGAAGAAGTTCCCAGAGAATTAAAGATGGAATTTATACCTGTACCACCGGCATATGCCTGAGATCCCAGATTCTGTGGCGCAAACAGCATTGTTGTAACCATATAGGTAAAATATCCTACAATAGCTGTAATAACCACTGAAGCATTTGATGATTTCTTGCATACACCATTCAGCATGAATATCAGCGGCAGATTCATCAGAATCAGTGTACCGATATCATAAAAGAACTCTCCAATAAACAGAATAAACGGTGAACGGAAAGTATAGAACAGATTTACATTTTCATTTTTAATCAGAAAACCGATTGTTATAAGTAAAACAGCGAAGAAAGTTACCTTAATGGAACTTTTACAGCTGTTATAAAGTTTCATAATTCTTTTCATAAACTCATTTTACTACAATTATCCTTCAATTTAGACTTAAGCACATATTATATAATTAGGAAAAGGAAGGTATAAATATGAAAACAATGATAATTGTCAATGACGGCTGTGAAGAATGTGAAGCACTTATCGTCTATGATCTTCTCTATCGTGCAGGATTAGATGTAAAACTCGTAGGTTTTAATAAGAATACTGTTTCAAGTCATAATGTTACATTTGAAGCTCATGAACTGCTGGATGATATTGACCCTGAAGAATATGAATGTCTGGTATTACCAGGTGGACTTCCAGGAACTACTCATCTTAAGGAAGATCAAAGAGTTTCATATCTTATAGATAAATTTGTAAAAGATGATAAATATGTATGTGCCATCTGTGCAGCACCAAGTATTCTTATTGAAAAAGGTCTTTTACAGAATGAAAAGTTTGTCTGCTTCCCTGGCTTTGAATGCGGTATGACACCATCAGGTGATAAAGCCGTTCAGGATAAGAAGTTTATTACCGGAAAAGGCCTTGGTGCAGCATTTGAATTTGGAGCACTGATTATAAAAAATCTCATATCAGAAGAAAAGGCAGATGAAATACTAAAAAAGATACAGTATTAATCCTTAAAGGCTTTCTTGGCCTGAGAATGCTGAAAACGTCTGTCTATATGATATAGCTTATTATTAACAATTATATTGGCGCCTGTCTGATGAAAACGGAAATCAATGTGCGCCTTTTTACATACTTCTCTTGTCTTTTTGACCCATTCAAAATCTAGAACTCTCGCATCAGGTCCTGATTCGCCACCCACCGCCACCTCATCTATCAGATCGATATATTTACTGATATCCACATATTCCAGCATCGGTTCAATCATGATTCCCTTTTTATAGAGATCAAGATTAAGATATATCGGTGCCCTTTCATCAAATCGTCTCTGGTTTTCCATTGTACAGTAGACTATAAGATTTTTATATTCCTTTATATCGGGTATACATTCCTTTATTCTTTCCGGTCTTTTGGTTATACAGAAAAAACGGCAGTCATATCTTTCCTTAATGATATTGAGGACTTCATTACGCCATTCGTCTGCTTCTTCGATAAAAAAGTCAGATGTAAAACAAAGATCAAAAAGTGTACCTGAAGGATATCTGTATTCACCGTTCTTCTTTTTTCTAATCGGCAGATTTATATCTTTATTACGGGTAACGATATTTGTATCTTTTGAAATCTCTTCATCTCTTCTGTATACATAACAGTGAAGACATCCTTCTGATTTTTTATGACAGCCGTGCCAGCAATTATAAGAAACTTCCATAAAACTATTTTATAAATTTGTAGCGTAAAACACACTACCTTCAGGTTGTGGGATACAAGCGATCTGTATAATTGATAAACTTGAATTATAATCATAAATTTAATAATAACTAGAATTATAATCAATAATATATGCTATAATGGATACATAGAGATAACTATATAGAAAGGAGGAAAAACATCAGATATCTGACCATAGGACAGCAGATAAAAACATCTCTTGAAAGAAGACCGCTGTGCACTGAACATAATGCGTAAAAAGCAATGTTGTGAGCTTAGACGCTCTATACAGTAGAGGCGAAGTGGACACGCCTGTAAGAATAAGGATTGCCTGATAACAACAATCAGGTGGAAACTTAAATGTCAAACTTCTTAAACGGAGTCATAAGACTCCTAAAAGCCCATTGGCCTTCAGGTAATGGGTGGTTCACAATAGTAATATTGAGAGGCTTAAATATGAACAACAAGGAATTTACAGAAAAATACTATATTGACCGCAGTAAACAGACTACTGTCAAATGGCTGAATGCCAAAAAAGAAGGTTTTATCCCGATGTGGGTAGCCGATATGGACTTCAAAGATGATGAAAGAATCATCAAAGCTCTGTCCGATTTCATCAATACCGGTGATTACGGCTACAGCAATCTTCCTGAAGACTATTATGATACTTTCATCAAATGGCATGAGACAAGAAACAGTGTCACCTATAAAAGAGAATGGATAAGATTTACTAAAGGCGCTGTTGATGCGATGTATCAGCTGATATATGCCCTTACTGAAGAAAAAGACAATATCCTTATTTCTACACCTTTATATCCGCCATTTAAAGGAACTATTGAAAAGACCGGAAGAAAAGTTGTGGAATCAAAGATGATCAATACTGACGGTTATTTCACATATGACTATGCCGATATTGAAAGAAAACTCAAGACCAGGAAAGTAAAGATGATGATGATCTGTTCACCACATAACCCTGTAGGAAGAGTCTTCAAGAAAGGTGAACTGGAAGAACTGTTTGACTTATGCAAGAAATACAATGTCATCGTGGTAGCTGATGAAGTACATTCTGACATCATCATGCCTGATCAGACCTTCTACCCAACCTTAAGCTATAAGAAATATATGAACAATATCATTTCTATTACCGCTGTATCCAAGACTTTCTCTTTAGCTGTATATTCTCATTGCCACGTGGTAATTCCTTCAAAGAAGTTAAGGGATAAGTTTGACAAGTATCAGCAGCACTATCATCTTTCTTCCGTAAACTGTTTCAATGCCCTTCCTTCATATTACGGATATAAATACGGAAGTGAATGGCTCGATAATGTGAATAACGTTATCTATGAAAACTACACATATCTAAAGAAAGAACTGAGTCCATACTTTGAAATGGCAGTCCTTGAAGGTTCATATCTGTTATTTGTGAATATCGGCAAATACAATACTCAGGATTCAGCTGCCAAACTGGTCATGGATGAATGTAAGATCAGAGTCAATCCTGGTGAAAGCTTCGGCAAAGACTACAATAACTGGGTAAGAATAAATCTTGCGACATCTCTAAGCAATGTCAAGAAAGCTGTAAAGAATCTAAAGAAACTCGTTAAATAAGACAAAGGTGAAACATAATGTTTCACCTTTTAACTGTTTTCGAACTGCAGCTGATAGAGTTTATAGTAATAACCTTTATTCTTCAATAACTGCTGATGATTACCCTGTTCTATTACTTTGCCGTTCTGTAAGACGATGATATTATCGGCGTGCTGTATGGTTGATAACCGATGCGCTACCACTAACATCGTACCGATATTCTTCATCTTCTCCAAAGATTCCTGAATCAGTACTTCCGTCTCCGTATCGATATTGGCCGTCGCTTCATCTAATATCAGAATCTGTGGCTTATGTATGACAGTTCTCGCAAACGATAATAACTGTCTTTGACCCTGAGAAAGATTTTCACCCTTTTCAATAACTTCTTCATGAATGCCTTTTGGAAGTTTATCAATAAAGCTGTCCGCATTGACATATTTGCAGGCTTCATTTACTTCTTCATCTGAGAAGCTTTCATCATGAAGGGTAACATTTGATTTTATGGAACCGCTGAAGAGGAACACATCCTGCAGCATCTGTCCTACCGCTCTTCTTAAACTTTCGATCTTTATATCGTTGATATTTATACCATCTATCAGGATTTCACCTTTCTGTATCTCATAGTTTCTTACAATAAGTGAAAGAATGGTGGTCTTGCCCGCACCTGTAGCGCCCACAAAGGCACAGGTCTGTTTAGGCTCTATCACAAAAGAGACATCCTTTAAAATCCATTCATCTTCCTTGTAGGCAAACCAGACATTCCTGAATTCTATTTTTCCTTCAAAGTGATCTATCTCTATCGCATCTTCCTTATCAAGCACATCCGGTTTTACATCCTGAAGATTGAATATTCTTTCCGAATCGGTAAAAGCCTTCTGTATCTGGTTTAACTGGTCAGCGAGATTCTGTATTGGCTGGAAGAAACGTGAAAGATAAAGATAGAATGCCACGATTTCGCCGGCTGATAAACCAAACTTCAAGCCAAAACCGAATGATAAGGCAATAGATAATGTATATATTAAAGAAATCAGCGGACGGTATATACCGAATGCCAGTTCCACATTATAGCGCTGTCTGAACAGTTCTTCATTTTTCACATTGAACTCTTCTTCTTTTCTGTCCTGCTGATTGAATATCTGAATCATTTTCATACCGGCAAGATTTTCTGAAAGAAAACCGTTCATCTCTGAGACAAGACCTCTTTCCTTACGGAAGATCTCTTTGATCATTTTCGAGAAATAGAAAGATATCACAAAGACAAGAATCACTACACCTGATAAGACAAGTGATAATGATGGCGAAATATAAAACATGATGCCATATACTCCGGCAATGGTTGCGACATTACGCAATACTCTTGCGATAGCGTTGGTAAAAAGATCAGACATACTGGCAGTATATGAGGCAACTCTGGTTACTAAAGATCCTACCGGCATATCGACAAACTGATTGATGGACATTCTTTCAATATGTTCGAATATTTCCATTCTTAAACGGTATATTATTCTCTGTCCGCATTTCTGCAGAATCATCGATTCAATATAAAAGACAATCTGGTTTATCAGTGTCACAATAAACATCGATACCGCTAAAGTAATAATGAATCTGATATTTATATCAACATTTAATAATTCATCGGTTATACGGCTTGTGAATAAAGGTGATATGACATCCAGGGCAATATTTATAAGCACCATGAAAAGTGTCAGCGCAAACTGAGCCATTTCCGGTTTTATATAGCGGAGCGTTCTTTGAATAATGACGCCCGCTGGGATTTTCTTATCCCCTTTCAGTTTTTCCAGTTCGTCATTCATTAGAGTTCACTCTCCAGTTTCTGTAAGAAGACCATCTTCTGATATGATGGCGATATTTTCATCAGATTTTCCGGTGTATCAAAAGCTTCCAGTTTTCCTTCATTAAGAACCAGTATCTTATCAAGTCTTGAAACAGTAGATACTCTTGAAGCGATAATGATCGTCGTCTTTCCTTTACGTTTATTCATTATATTGTTTAAGATGGTTTCTTCTGTTTTGACATCGACAGCCGATACCGAATCATCCATAATCATAATCGGTGCATCCTTGATGTAGGCTCTGGCTATTGAGATACGCTGTTTCTGACCGCCGGAGAGGGTTACGCCCATTTCCCCCATCATAGTTTCATAGCCTTTGGAAAACTCCATGATATTATCATCCACATCCGCAAACTTTGCGGCTGTTCTTATCTTTTCCATATCCAGTGATTTATTATAGAAAGATATATTATTCTTAATATTATCCGAGAACAGAAAGTTATCCTGCGGTACATAGGCAATACTGTTTCTTAAATCCTCAATGTCGATATCCATGATATTTTTGTCATCTATCAGAATCGTATTGTCTTCAACGTTATACAGACGTAATAAAGAATTAACGAGCGTTGTCTTACCTGATCCGATCTTGCCGACAATACCGATCATTTCTCCTGGTTCAATCTTAAAACTGATATTTTCCAGAGAATGCGTATTACTTCCAGGATATTTGAAACTGAAATCCTTAAATTCAATTGAACCTTTACATTCATCAAGTTTTAAAGGATTATCACAGTTATGAATTTCTTCATCCTGATCAAGGAATAAAGATACTCTGTTTAAGGAAGCCTTACAGCGGGAAGACATTGATACAATCTGTCCCATGGCAATCATCGGCCAGATCAAAGTATCGGCGTAGCCTACAAATGTCGTAAGTGAGCCGGCGCTCATTACTACCTCATGATTAAAAAGCACAAAAGGACCGCCTGATGAGCAGCAGTAGACAAAATAAGAACCAACGCCCATTATTAAGGCAATGACAAACCCGATAATGAGTTCAATACAGACATCAAGAGTTACCGAACATTTTGAAAAATCGAGGTTCTTATCCATATTGTCTTTAGCTACTTTAGAAAAGGCGTGGATTTCCTGAACTTCTTTGACAAAAGCCTTTATTACTCTTATACCGGTAAAGTTTTCCTGTGTAAAATCATAAAGCGAATCAAAGGCTTTCTGCCTGGCGTCCCATCGATCTGACATAAATCTTTCCGCAAAATTACCCCAGATGATTAATGCTGCCATCGGTATAAGGACGATAATGGTCAGTACATAATCAAGCCTGATCATTTTGATGAGGGCAATAAGGGATAAAAACAAGGCATCAACAATCATGATGACACCCCAGCCGGTAAACTCGGTTATGGTTTCAAGGTCACTTGAAAACCAGGACATGATAGTTCCGGTTTTGTTTTCATGATAGTAACGCTGTGATAGTCTTTCCGCCTTTTCAAACATCTCATGACGGAATTCTTTTTCAATCAGGGCTGATGATCTGAAATTGCCAAGTCTCATTATGAGACGTCCGAAAAAGAGCCCGAAAGCTACCAGTACAAGTTTAAAAATAATCGGAGAAATCATTTCATAGACAGGGTTATCATTTCCCCCTACGATATTTACGACATCTCCAAGATATTCAGGTACCAGCAACTGTATGACATCCACAAAAATATCGGCACTAATGCCGATAAAGATCAGATACCAGTATTTTTTTATATATTTTAATAAATACTTATTGGTAAGCACGTTTTTTATTATAGCACTAATAAAACATATAAAAAGAACAGCCTAGCTGTTCTTGAATCTGTTGTAGATAAAGGAAAGTGTAAGTGGGAAGCCGAACATTCCCAGTACCCCGAAGATATTGGCCCCGACTATCATCGAAATCAGGGTGGCCAATGGATGAAGTCCCAGATTTACACCGACCAGTTTAGGTTCAATAATATTTCTGATAATGGTAATTATGATATATAAGAGCAGTATTTCTGCACCAAGTAACACATCACCAACAACCATCGCAATAACGCCCCAAGGTATCAGAACTGTTCCTACACCAAGTACCGGAAGTATGTCCACTACCGAAATAACCATAGCCCATAGGATTGCGTTAGGAATGCCGATCAGGGTAAATCCCAGCATCAGTTCCGCACATGTAAAGAACATGATTACGGCATAGCTTCCCAGTATTTTAAACAGGACATTCTCACAGAACTCCTTGATATCACCAAGTACCGCCAGGGCATTGGCAGGTAAAGAGTCGTCGACCCATCTTGTGATATTCTGATAATCCAGAAGGATATAGAACGAAGATACCAGCGTCAGAATAACGGAGATGATGACGTTTGGTGTTGAAGTGATAATACCGGTAGTAGCGCCCACGATGTTACTGGCAAGACCGGCAATACCGGAATTAAGGGCACTGAACAGTGAATCAAGACCGGTAGAAAGTGATCCTGCAATATTCTCCGGCAGCATATCATTGAGATTATTGAGATTATGCTGAATGACATCCAGTGACTCCATGATATATGGAGAAACTGTAGAGTTATAGAAAGAAGGAATAGCCGATACGAAATCGACAACCTTACCGATACCAAACGATACTAGAACAATTCCAAGAATCAGAATCAGGATATACATCAGTATCAGCGTTACCGCAAGATATGGTTTAGTCTCTTTTTTAAGGAATTTCTTTGAAAGAATTCTTGCGAAATAGGCAAAGATAAACCCCATAATAAATGGGAATACTATAGGTAAG
This sequence comes from Erysipelotrichaceae bacterium, assembly GCA_030523555.1. Lineage (GTDB taxonomy): Bacteria > Bacillota_I > Bacilli_A > Erysipelotrichales > Erysipelotrichaceae > Colivicinus. The sequence continues at coordinate 4,410 of JAUNIH010000037.1, read as the reverse complement.
ACATAATTTATACCCAGATATACCAATGTAAATATCAGGGCAAAAAAGATCGCATTTACAATAAATTCTTTTTTCTTTTCCATTTTTCTCCTAGAAAAAATAAGAGCAGCTTTTGTACTACTCTGTTTCTGACCATGCAGGAATATTCTTTCCTCTTCTGATCAGTACTGATTTCTGAAGGTCAGTGCAGTTCAGGAAATGAAGAACTTCCATAATCTCTTCTTCACTTAAACCTACAAGAGCCTTTACTTCAAAACTCTTATTGATGATATCGGCACATATGGCAATGGCTTCAATTCTGTTTCTGCCTGTAGACTTGAATACTTCCATAGGTCTTTCACCATCACCGGCAATAGTCTTAACATAACCGAAATCAACAGGATATCTTAAAGAAGGATAATTTCTGTGTACTGTTCCTTTCTTATTGGTTACCTTAAAGTCACCATATGAATATAATGTATCAACTTTCTGCCAGAAATAGGCATTATTTTCAAATTCATTCATCTTGTTACCTCGATAACACTATTGTAAAACAAATATCCTCTTTTTTCAGTTATTTTCCAATATTTGAAACATTTTACATATTTTTTTTGAAATTTATGGTAATTTTTTCAAGAAATCCCTTCAAATCATAAATATTATAGGCTTCCATAGCCTTAAGAAGTATCATCAGACAGGCAAAGGAATCAGATTTTCCATTATGATGATCAAGTTCGATACCTAAATATTTACTTACCGTATTAAGTTTATGATTGTAGAGTTCAGGATAGACTCTTCTTGAAATAGTCACTGTATCGATATATTCATTTTTAAAATGATTGAGACCATAAACATCACACATGGCATTTAAGACGCCTATATCAAATGGTGCATTATGAGCCACGATTACCGCATCCTTCAGTATTTCTTCAAGTCTTTCATAATAAAAGACAAATTCTTCTTCGTTGATCACATCTTCCATCGTTATTCCATGAATATGGGAATTGGTGAAATAACAGTAACGGTGGAAAGGTTTGAAATACCATTCAAAACTGTCCAGTATTTCCCCTTCTTCATAGATGGATATGCCTAAGGAACAGGCAGAAGCTGATGAGGCGTTGGCTGTTTCAAAGTCCAGAGCGACGATTCTCATTTGAGAACCTTCTTCTGTTTGTCCTTCATATAGGTCCGCATCTTCGCTTCAAAAAGAGTTTTGGAGAAAGCTTCTATTTTTTCTACCATGCCATCGACAAGTTCAATGTATAAATAATCAGCTGAAGCACCCCAGGAATAATACCATGAGGCAACCTCATCATAATAGATCAGCACGCAGTTTTCACGATTTGCCTTATTGTAGAGAATCAGAAAGTCATTATAGAAATACATCAGGACATCCTGAGGCATAAACAGCAAACATACGCTAGAAAAAGCAATCAGCGAAATACCGAAAACCATACCCCATCTGAGTACAATAAGAGCCATTCCTATCAGCATCATCAGCACCAGCATTCCCGCCGGTTTGGCATCGATACTGTCAAGAAAACGTTCATTTATGGGGATATTGTATACTTTCAGTTCCTTGGACTTCATAACTCTATTGTAACATGGCTATGTTATGATATATGAGATGGATAAGAAAGACTTCAGCTATACGTTGATACATAAGGACGCCCATTCCAATGCGCGTCTTGGGAAAATCAATGTCTTTGGAAAAGAGGTGGAAACACCTGTTTTTATGCCGGTAGGTACACAGGCTACAGTCAAGTTCCTGTCTCCTGAAGATATCAAGGCCATAGGTTCAAGTATCATCCTTGGCAACACCTATCATCTCTGGTTAAGACCGGGTACAGAAGTAATGGAAAAAGCCGGAGGCATACATAAATTCATGAACTATGATGGACCTGTACTTACTGACAGCGGCGGCTTTCAGGTCTTTTCCCTGGCTGATACAAGAAAAATAAAAGAAGAAGGTGTTACCTTCAAGTCGCATCTTGATGGTTCAACCCTTTTCATGTCTCCTGAAGATTCCATTCATATTCAGGAATCTATCGGTTCCGATATTGCGATGTCTTTTGATGAATGTATCCCCTATCCAAGTGATTATGACTATGTAAAGGATTCAGTCGAAAGAACTTTACGCTGGGCCAAAAGAGGAAAAGATGCCCATACAAGAAAAGATCAGGCATTATTCGGTATTGTCCAGGGTTCTAAATATGAAGATCTGAGAAAATACTGTGCGAAAGAGCTTGTGAAGATGGACTTTGACGGCTACTCCATCGGCGGCACATCTGTTGGCGAAGACAAAGAGACACACTATAAGATGTTAGACTATACACTTCCTTATCTTCCAGAAGATAAACCAAGATATGAAATGGGCATAGGAGCCATAAATGATATCTTTGAAGCTGTTGAAAGAGGTGTTGATATGTTTGACTGTGTCTTGCCTACAAGAATCGCAAGGCATGGAACTTTAATGACCTCTGAAGGAAGAATAAATATCAAGAAAAATATCTACGCTGATGATTTTGGACCTGTTGATCCGGAATGTGATTGTGAATGCTGCAGAAATTATACCAGAGCCTATATCAATCACCTCTTCAGAGCCAATGAAGGTCTCGGTAACAGACTGATGTCTATCCATAATCTGCGTTTCCTGATTCATATCATGGAAGGTATAAGACAAGCGATCAAGGAAGACAGATTCCTGGAATTCAAGAAAGAAACACTCAACCATTACGGTTTTGATGAAAGAGGTTTTTAATAATGAAACTGTCTGATTTTGATTTCTATCTGCCTGAAGAACTCATCGCCCAGCATCCCGCTGAAAAAAGAGATGAGTCGAGACTGCTGGTTTTACATAAAAACACCGGCGAAATAGAACACAGACATTTCTATGACATAATCAACTACCTGAAAGAGGGTGATGTTTTAGTCAGGAATAATTCCAAAGTCATTCCTGCAAGATTATATGGAACAAAGAAACCTACAGGCGCAAAGGTAGAAGTACTGATTCTTAAAATAAATAATGATGAATGCGAATGTCTCTGCGGCAACGCCAAAGCTATCAAGGAAGGTACCATCATTGAATTTTCTGATAAGTTATATGGGGAATGTATTGCCCGAAAAGAAGAAGGTATCAGAATCTTCAGGATGCATTATGAAGGAATATTCTTAGAAGTATTAAATGAAGTAGGTATGATGCCTACGCCTCCATATATCCATGAAAAACTGAAGGATAACAGCCGTTACAATAATATCTATGCCAAGATTAACGGTTCAGCTGCCTGCCCTACTGCCGGCTTACACTTTACGGATGAACTCAATAAAAAACTTACTGATAAGGGAATAGAAATACTTGATGTAACACTTCATGTAGGATTAGGTACATTCAAACCGGTAAAGGAAGAAAACATCGAAGATCATAATATGCATTCCGAATATTATTCAATGTCTTCCTATACTGCGCAAAGGCTTAATCTCGCAAAAAAAGAAGGAAGAAGAATCATTACTGTCGGTACAACTTCTACCAGAACTTTAGAGACAATATACAATCTCTATGGTGAATTTAAAGAATGCGAAGGAAACACCAGTATCTTTATCTATCCGCCATATGAATTCAGATCAATTGATGCCCTGATTACCAATTTCCATCTGCCTAAATCAACCCTGATTATGATGATCAGTGCTTTGTGCAGCAGAGAAATGATCTTAGATACCTATAAGGTTGCTGTAGAAAACAGATACCGTTTCTTCTCTTTTGGCGACTCCATGTTTATAGACAATGAATAATTATCAGAAACACATTAAACAGATAAAAGAACTTAAGGGTAAACCTTCTCTTTTACTTCATATCTGCTGCGGAGTATGCAGTGTCTATCCTTTGGAATACTTAAGGAAATATTTTAAAATAACAATCTTCTTCTCCAATTCCAATATCTATCCATATGAAGAATATAACAGAAGACTTGATGCCCTTAAGACATATCTGAAGATATTGAATGATAAAGATATCGTCCTTATCGAAGATACATATGACAATGAATCATACGCTCAAAAGTTATCCCCTTTAAAAGATGAAAAGGAAGGCGGAAGAAGATGTTATATGTGTTATGGCTTAAGAATGGAAAGAGCGTATGAATACGCTGACAGAAACCATTACGACTACTTCACCACAGTCATGTCGATTTCAAACAGAAAGAACGCTGAATGGCTGAATGAAATCGGTGAAAATCTCTCTAAGAAATATAAATACACAAAATATCTTTATGCCGATTTCAAAAAGAATGACGGCATAACCAATAATGAAAAGATGAATAAAGAACTTAATCTTTATCATCAGGATTACTGCGGATGTATATATTCAATAAGAGATAATCAGAAATAGATAATTTAACTTAACGTGTGTTTTTACAAATGTTCGCTTTAAATTAT
>JAUNIH010000090.1 GCA_030523555.1 Erysipelotrichaceae bacterium | reverse complement strand
AAGATCTGTGCTAATATTAAAGAAAAATTGGGACAAAATCGCTTTGGATTCACATATAATGATAAATAGTGCAGGAAGGAAGGAATTATGAAGTATAAGGGAATCTTCTTTGATATGGACGGTACACTCTTACCGATGGATACGGATGGCTTTACAAAAGCGTATATATCTTTACTGTGTAAAAAGCTTTATCCTTTGGGAGTAAATCCTGATGATATGGTTAAAGGTCTATGGAAGGGTGTCGGATATATGGTTAAGAATGATGGTTCTTCCATGAATATTGATGTCTTCTGGAAAGCCTACGCTGAACATGTGAATGTGCCTAGAGACAAGGTAGAACCGGTATGTGATGAGTTCTATCATAATGAGTTCAAAATGGTAAAAGATACTCTGGGAGAAAATCCTCTGGCTGTTGAAGCGGTTAAGGAAGCCCATAAGAAGGCAGAACACGTTGTACTGGCAACAAATCCTCTGTTTCCTTTTGCGGCACAGGATACAAGAATGGAGTTTGTAGGATTAAGTAGAGATGACTTTGACTATGTGACAGCCTATGATAATTCCATGTACTGCAAACCAAATCCTCAGTACTATGTATGGTTACTGAAGATGCTTAATATTAAGGCTGAAGAATGTCTGATGATAGGTAATGATGAATATGAAGACATGTATGCGGCGGGTTGTATCGGAATGGATACATATCTGGTCACTGACTGTCTTTTAAAAGATGATAAACATCCTTACACCGGTAAATCGGGGACATTCGGGGAAATGTTAGAGTATCTGAAGAGTCTATAAAGAGATAATGTTAAAGAAGAATATCTGTGTTATTATAAATATGTGCTTACAGGTCTAAACATTATATGACTAATAAAGAAAGACAGGTATTTGAAATAATAAAAGCCAATCCGACTATTGAGCAGGGAGAAATCGCTGCCATTTTAGGTATATCAAGAAGTACCGTAGCGGTTCATATCTCTTCCTTACAAAGACAGGGGTATCTGCTCGGAAGGGCTTATATTATCAATGAAGACAAATATATCGTAGGTATCGGAGCTTCCAATATTGATATCTACGGCAAATCAAGAATTGCGATAAGAACTCATTATGATCATCCTGCTGATATCTATTCTTCCGTAGGTGGAGTAATACATAATATCATTACCAATTACGCCAGACTCGGTGGCAAGTGCAAGATGTTTTCGGCAGTAGGAGATGATCCGTTTGGAAAGATTATTCTTGATGATTACCGCGACAGCAATATCGATGTAAGTGAAATACTTGTATCCAAAGATAATCCATCAGGTGTCTTTATGCAGGCTCAGAGTGAAGACAATGATATGTATCTTGCCTTATGTGATCAGACAGCTTTAAGAGAGATTACACCTGAATATATCAGAAGCAAGGAAAGAATCATTACCCATGCCAAACTGGTGGTAATTGATCCGACTTTGCCTATAGAAACCATTGAAGAAATAATATCAGTCTGCAAAGATAAAACACTTATATATGTCGATCCGGTTTCCGATAACTTTGCGGCTTTACTGTCAAAATATGTAGGAGAGTTCTGCTGCGTTAAACCAAATCTCAGTGAACTGGAATGTATTGCGGGCATGTTTGTGAAGAATGATGAAGATCTTATAAATGCGTGTCAGTCATTAATTGATAAGGGTTTAGAGAAAATATATGTATCACTATCAGAAGACGGTTTATTCTATATGGATAAAGAAAAACATGTGAAGCGACAGCTCTTTAAAGTTGATGATATGGTCAATGCCTCAGGTGCGGGTGATGCCCTGATGGGTGCCATTCTCTATGGTGAAACAAATGATCTGAGTACGGAAGAAATTATGGATCTGGGTATGGCAGCGGGTATTGCCACGATACGCCATAATGAAACCATCCGTAAAGATATGTCGTTAGAACTCTTGGAAGAGATTATAAAGGAGAAAAACTAAAATGAATTATCAGGATTATCTTTCTATTACACCAGAAATCAAAGAAGCTCTAGAATCAGGCAAACCGGTAGTAGCCCTGGAATCTACTATTCTGGCTCATGGCATGCCTTATCCCGAAAATGTGGAATTCGCATCAAAGGTTGAAGAAATTATCAGAGCTGAAGGTGCTATTCCGGCTACGATTGCCATTATGGATGGTAAGGTTAAAGTCGGTCTTAATTCTGATGAACTCTTCAGAATGTGCAGCGATAAGGAAGTCATCAAAGCTTCAAGAAGAGATATGGCGTATCTCTTAGCGACAAAGAAGATTGCCGCAACTACAGTCACAACCACTATGATCGGTGCTGCCATGGCCGGTATAAAAGTCTTTGCGACCGGCGGTATCGGTGGCGTTCACCGTGGAGCTGCGGAGACTATGGATATCTCTGCCGACCTGCAGGAATTTGCCCATACTGATGTCTTAGTTGTATCAGCGGGTTGCAAATCAATTCTTGATATCGGTCTTACACTTGAATATCTGGAAACCATGGGTGTTCCGGTACTTGGTTATGGCACAACGGAAATGCCTGCCTTCTATTGTGATACATCAGGATACAAGGTAGATTATCAGGTAGATACTCCTGAAGAAGTTGCGAATATCATGAAGACCAAGTGGGATCTTGGACTTAATGGCGGTATCCTGCTGGCAAATCCTATTCCTCATGAATATTCCATGGATCATGAATATATTGATGCCGCTATTGATAAGGCTGTAGAAATGGCCAAGGAACAGGGTATCAAAGGTAAAGCTACAACCCCATTCTTACTGGCAACGATTAAAGATCTTACCGGTGGTTCATCATTTGATTCCAATAAGGAACTTGCCTACAATAATGCCAGAGTAGCAGCCAAAGTAGCTTACGCCTATTCTAAAATAGCTTAATAGATATTATTATTTATTACTTAAAACAAAGGGGCTGTAACGAAACCTATTGACTAGGTTTGAGGTTACCAGCCTCTTTTTT
>JAUNIH010000036.1 GCA_030523555.1 Erysipelotrichaceae bacterium | reverse complement strand
AGAAGATATCAGGGTTATTAATACAGGGTGTTCTAATTAGTTTGGAAATTAAATATTATAAATATTTATATTGAAATTAAAATAAAATATGTTAAGATACTAATGTAAAAGGAGCGAGAAATCGCTCCTATATTTATGCCAGAAACGGAGAGAGTATGGAATTAAAGAAAATTGAAAGTGATCTTAAAACATTCCTTGATGAAAAGGGCAGACATCTTTTTGAAGTCAAATATCATAAGAAAGATACGACTTTAAGTATATTACTGGATGATACTTTGAACATGGATGAACTAGAAAAGATATCTGAAGAACTGTCTGAATATATGGATAAGTATGAAGATGAATTTGAAGACAATTATATTCTTGATGTTTCGACTGTCGGGGTAGAAAGACCTATCAGAAATGAAGATGATCTGATTAAGGCTGTAGGATCCTATATCTACGTTAAAACTAAAGAGAATGAATATAATGGAACCCTGAAGGAATATAAAGATGGAATTATGACTCTGGAAGTAAAGGATAAGACCAGAAAGAAAGATGTTTCCATTGAATATAAAAATACCAAGAAAGTGCGTTATGCCGTTGAATTTTAAAGGAGAAGGAAAATGAGTGGCATTAATTTAAAAAACAAAAACTTTGTAGACAGCTTGAGACTGTTCGAAAAAGACCGTAAGGTAGAACCTGAATTTGTCATAGAGACTCTAAAGGAAGCTATCGTCAAGACATATCAGAAACATATCGATGCACCTGAAGCTCAGGTGAGAGTTGAAATCGAAAAGAATGAACTTCATGTCTATCATCAGCTCAAGGTTGTGGATGATGAATCAGATGAATTTGATGAGACTCTTGATATTCTTTTAGCTGATGCCTTAGCTATCAATCCTGAAGCGAAGATTGATGACATCATTGAACAGGAAGTAGATTTCAAGGAAATCGGCAGAACTTCTATCAATGTTGCCAAGCAGATGCTGAAACAGAAGATCAGAGAGTATGAAAAACAGCGTGTATACAATGAATACAAGGATAAGGAAACAGAACTTATCAACGGTATCATCAAGACTGTTGAAGAAAAGTTTATTCTTGTCGATATCAAGAATACTATCGGTATCTTATTAAAAGCTGAACAGATTCCTGATGAAGTATACCGTGAAGGCAATCCTATCAAATGTATCATCAAGGAAGTTTCCAATAACTCCAAGGGTGCTCAGGTAGTATTAAGCAGAGCTGATGCGACATTTGTAAAAAGACTGTTCGAAAAGGAAGTTCCGGAAATCGCTCAGGGTTTAGTAGAAATCAAGGCAATTGCCAGAGAAGCTGGTGAACGTACCAAGATGGCTGTCTATTCCAAGAATGATGAAGTAGATGCGATCGGCGCATGTATCGGTCCTAGAGGTTCAAGAATACAGGGCGTCATCGGTGAAATCAAGGGTGAAAAGATTGATGTCTTTGAATGGAACGATGATATCGGTGAACTTGTAAAGAACGCTTTAGCACCAGCTGAAGTAAAGGCTTGTTTCTACGCCAATGAAATTACTGATCCTTCACTTACTGAAGAAAAGATTGAAGAATACACCAAATACAACAAACGTCCATTAACAGTAGTTGTTGATGATGAAAAACTGTCTGTTGCGATCGGTAAGCGTGGTAAAAATGCCAAACTGGCTGTCAAGCTGACCAACAGAAAGATTGATATCAAGACTGTTTCGCAGATTGCTGAACTCAATCTTGATGTATCGCAGATGGTTATGGACTTCAAGGCTGATCAGGTAAGAATCGCCAAGGAAAAAGAAATGAAGGCCTTCCAGCAGCTTCAGGAAGAAGCAGCCAAGAGAAGAGCTGAATTTGAAGAATCACTTGCTAAACAGGATACCGGCTTTGATGAGACTATCATTGAAGAAATGGATGAATCAAAACCTGAACTGGTTGATGTCATATCTTCCAAGACAGAAGAAGTTAAGGCTGAACCTGTAAAAGAAGAAGTCAAGGCTGAAGAAAAGACTGAAACAGTTGAAGTCAAGGAAGAAGTCAAGGAAGAACCTAAGACTGAAAAGGTTAAGAAGGAACCTAGAAAGCCTCTTACACCTAAGACTGATTATGTTTCCAAGTTTGAAGATATCGCCGGTGGATCCAAGAAGGAAGAAACCAAGGAAACCAAGAAACGTAAGAAGAAGACTGATGATGATCGAAGAGTCAGAGCTGAAGATCTGGAAAAGAAGGAATACTCTGAAGAATTCAAGCCTGTATATACAGAAGAAGAACTCGAAGAAATCGAAGCTTATGAAGCTGAACAGGAAGAAAATTCATGGATCAACGATGATGATATCGACTTCGATGAATACGAGGATTATTACGAGGAGTAAACAATGAAGAAAATTCCAATGCGTAGATGTCTTGCGACAAATGAATCTTTTCCTAAAAAGGAGCTCTTACGCATTGTGAGAACTCCTGAAGGTAATGTCACAGTAGATATTACCGGAAAAGCCAATGGTAAAGGAGCTTATATCTCTAAGAGTAAAGAAGCTCTTGAAATAGCCAGAAAAAAGAAAGTTCTGGATCGTGCATTAGAATGTGAGATACCTGAAAGTATCTACGATGATATTGAAAAGGTGATCAATGGATAGTGTACTTAATCTGTTGGGTTTAGCCTATGCGGCAAGAAAAACAGTTCTCGGTGAAGAAGTATATAACAGAATAAAAAATGTAAAAATCATTTTTATCGCTTCTGATATTTCTGAAAAGAGTAAAGAAAGAATTGATAAGAAATGTTTCTATTATCATATTGATTCGATTAACTGTTATTCTGCAGAAGAATTAAGTAATGCTGTCGGAAGAAACAATGTAAAACTTATCGGGATAACTGATAAAGGATTTTCACAGTCTATAAAAGAAAAGTTAAAGTAAGAAAAGGAGGGGAATATATGGCTAAACAGACTTATAAAAAGCATTTGAATAAAAAGCCTAACAATAAAGGTAACAATACCTTTTTTGAAAAGAAAAATGACACCAAAAAGGTAGAAGCTATTACTTATCAGGATGGTATTACTGTTGGTGAATTAGCCAGTAAATTAAACAGAAACTCTAGTGATCTTATTAAAATACTGTTTATGCTGGGAAAGATGGTTACCATCAACTCAGCTTTAGATCAGGAAAATGTTGAACTGATATGTCTTGAATACAATGTAGAATGTACAAAAGAAGAACCTAAGGAAGATGATTCTTTACTTGATGAAGAAGATGATAATCCTGCAGATCTCTGTGAAAGAGCGCCTATTGTTACAATCATGGGACATGTTGACCATGGTAAGACAACGCTGCTTGACTACATCCGTAATTCAAGAGTTGTAGAAGGGGAATTCGGTGGTATTACTCAGCACATCGGTGCCTATCAGGTTGATGTCAACGGTAAACTTGTAACCTTCCTTGATACGCCAGGACATGAAGCATTTACAGCCATGCGTGCAAGAGGTGCGAGTGTTACAGATATTGCGATAATTGTTGTTGCGGCAGATGATGGTGTAATGCCTCAGACTATTGAAGCAGTAGACCATGCCAAAGCGGCAGGTGTACCAATCATCGTTGCGGTAAACAAGATGGATAAACCGGGTGCCAATCCGGAAAGAATCAAGACAGCGATGGCTGAACTTGAACTGATGCCTGAAGAATGGGGTGGCGATACAATCTTTGTAGAATGTTCTGCCAAGACCGGCGATGGTGTTCAGGATATTTTAGAGACAATACTGGTTGTATCAGAAGTCAGAGACTTAAAGGCCAATCCTAAAAAGCTGGCTACAGGTTCGGTTATTGAAGCCAAACTTGATAAGGGAAGGGGTCCTGTAACTACATTGCTTGTACAGAACGGTACCTTAAAACAGTCAGATTCGATTGTGGTTGGATCATGTTACGGTAAGGTAAGAAAAATGACCAATGACAGAGGTCAGGAAATAAAAGCTGCAAAACCTGGTACTCCAGTAGAAATTATCGGTTTGAATGATTTACCAATAGCGGGTGATAACTTTAAAGTCTTTGATGATGACAAGGATGCCCGTGCAGTTGCAGCCGCAAGATTAAAGGCCAAGGTTGAAAAGGAAAGAAACGCAACAAGCGCGATGACCCTCGAAGATCTTAAATCCCAGATTGATGCGGGTGATATCAAGGAAATTCCGGTTATAGTCAAATCGGATGTTACAGGCACAGCTGAAGCAGTCGCTTCATCCTTAAGCAAGATCAATGTTGACGGTGTAAAGGTTAACGTTATCAGACGTGCAGCCGGAGCCATCAATGAATCTGATGTCATTCTGGCATCAGTATCCAAAGCAGTAATCTATGGCTTCAATGTAAGACCTGATGCCAATGTCAAAAAGAAAGCAGCGGAAGAGGGTGTAGAAATCCGTCTTCACAACATTATCTACAAGGCTGTAGAAGAAATGGAAGCGGCTATGAAGGGTATGCTGGCACCGGTATTTGAAGAAGTAGTTATCGGTCAGGCAGAAATCAGAAAGACCTATAAGGTATCCAAAGTCGGTACAATTGCCGGATGTTATGTAACAGAAGGTAAGATTGTAAGAGACTGCAAGGTACGTTTAATCAGAAACGGTATTGTCGTATACACCGGTAAACTTGGTTCATTAAAGCGTTTTGAAAATGATGCCAAGGAAGTAGCTACAGGTTATGAATGTGGTATGACGATTGAAAACTTTAATGATATAAAGGAAATGGATATTATTGAAGGTTTCGTTGATCAAGAGGTTAAGGCTGAATAATGGCACGTGTTGATAAAATAGATTCTATCTTGAGAAAAGAACTGTCTGTGATTATCTCTCAGGAGATAAACGATCCCAAACTCGGATTTCCGACAGTAACGGATGTTGATGTATCCCCTGATCTTACAAGTGCCAAGGTATACGTTTCTTTCTTGGGCAAAAACTATATGAAAAGAGACGGTATAGATACTTTAAGAAGATCAAAGGGATATATCAAATCATTACTTGCCAAAAGAGTAAAGATGCGTAAGATTCCTGATCTGACATTCGTGGTAGATGATACGCTTGATAAGGCTGAAAAAATAGAAAATATACTTAAATAAATATTATGTTTGATTTATACAGTTTTATTGGAAAATATGTAACAAAAAGACCTCAGTCAATGTTTTTAAAGGATATTGAAGACAATAAGGATATCCTTTCAGAAAAGATCAAAGGGAAGTCTTTACTGGTAATAGGGGGAGCCGGTTCTATCGGTTCATCCTTTATTAAAGCCATATTACCGTTTGAACCATCAGAACTTGTAGTAGTTGATACAAATGAGAATGCATTGGCTGAACTCACAAGAGATTTAAGATCGACAAAGGGTATGTATGTACCTCCAGTATATCTTCCTTATCCTATGGATTTTTCTTCTGATACATTTGAAAAGATGTTCAGAAATCATAAGGGATTTGATATTGTAGGTAATTTCTCAGCTCATAAACATGTACGTTCAGAAAAAGATATCTATTCCGTAGAAGCCTTATTAAAGAATAATGTCCTTCATGCGAAATTGTTATTGGATTTACTGACTGAATTTCCACCTGAAGAATATTTCTGTGTATCAACCGATAAGGCAGCCAATCCTGTCAATATCATGGGTGCGAGTAAAAGAATCATGGAAGATGTCATCTTCGCATATTCTGACTCTTTCCCAGTAAAGACCGCAAGATTTGCCAATGTTGCTTTCTCCAACGGTTCCTTACCTGCAGGATTCTTAGCGAGAATCAGTAAACTTCAGCCTCTAAGTTCACCAACTGATGTAAAAAGATATTTTGTTTCACCTGAAGAAAGCGGACAGATATGTATGCTGGCGTGTATGTTAGGCAAGAACAGAGAAATCTTCTTCCCTAAACTTGAACAGGAATCAATGATGACATTTGATGAAATAGCCCGTAATCTTTTAAAAGAGCACGGTTATGAAGTACTTGAGTGTAACAGTGATATAGAGGCAATTGATCTCTCAGACGAGCTTAAAAAGGGCTCTGACAGATATCCTGTACATTTCTCAGCTTCTGATACATCAGGTGAAAAGGCATATGAAGAATTCTATACGGAAAATGAATCAGTTGATCTTGATAGACTTACAGCTTTGGGAGTTGTAACTGATAAAAAGATTCCTGATAAAGATAAGATTGATATTCTCTTTGATAAACTGAATAAGGAATTCTCTAAAGTAGAATCCGATAAAGAAGAAGTTATCAGGATTATGAAAGAATATCTGCCTAACTTCGAACATATTGAAACAGGTAAATCATTAGATACAAAGATGTAAAAACACTACTGTAGAGTAGTGTTTTTTATGACTATAATATAGGAATATTTACGCCCTGTTCCTTCTTTATGATATCTTCAAAGATTTTGAAGTGGGCATTGGAATCACCATCAATGATTTCATAATCAATCTGATAATCATCAAGACATTTCTTGAACATGGCATCCTGCTGTCTGGCTTCGTATTCCGTTTCATTTCTACCGTGTTTGTCATAAGGAATTACACGGTTGATATAGTAGACTCTGTTGTCATAGAGATCCCATGTTTCCTTAACCATCTGATAGAAGGTTTCATTATATGATTCAGGCCATGATTTAGCCACCCAGAAATTATGATAGATATTGGACATGATTAAAGGTCTATCAGTAATCATGTAGTCTACTTTACTGTTTACGTTGTACTGGAAATGAGCCTGTTTGGCAAAAAGATATAAAGAATCGTTGAAGGTTGTCTTACGGTCTTCCCATACGAGCTGTTTAGGATATTCCTGAATCAGTTCAACTTCTCTTCCAGACATTTTTAAAAGATTAAAGACACCAGCCGCAATAGTTGATTTGCCGGCTCCCGGACCACCAACCAGATTGATTACTACAGTTTTCATAATAAGATTATAGCACTAAAAAAGGCCTCAGTAACGAGGCCTTAAATTATTTATTTCTTCTTTGAAGTTTTCTTCGCAGGAGCTTTTTTAGCTGCAGGTTTTTTGGCAGCTGCTTTCTTTACTGTAGTCTTCTTTGCAGGAGCTTTCTTGGCTACTGTTTTAGCAGGAGCAGCTTTCTTGGCAGGTGCCTTTACTGTCTTGGCTGTACCATTTTTGATTGCAGCCTGAGCAGCAGCCAGACGGGCAATTGGAACTCTGTATGGAGAACATGATACATATGTAAGTCCTACCTTTTCGCAGAATTCGATAGAAGCAGGGTCACCACCGTGTTCGCCACAGATACCTAATTTGATATCAGGACGGGTAGTTCTACCTAAGTTTACAGCGTTCTTGATGAGTAAGCCAACACCATGCTGGTCTAATCTCTGGAATGGATCCTGTTCATAGATCTTGGCATCATAGTATGAGCCTAAGAACTTGCCGGCATCATCTCTTGAGAAACCGAATGTCATCTGAGTAAGGTCATTAGTACCAAACGAGAAGAATTCAGCTTCTTTAGCGATTTCATCAGCCAGTAAAGCAGCACGAGGAATTTCGATCATTGTACCTACATGATAATCAAGTTTAACTTTTGCCTTCTTGATTTCAGCTTCAGCAGTCTTGACTACGATATCCTTGACATACTTTAATTCAGCAACATCACCAACAAGTGGGATCATGATTTCTGGAACGATATTCCATTTAGGATGTCTCTTGTTTACAGCGATAGCTGCTCTGATTACAGCCTGAGTCTGAGTTTCAGCGATTTCAGGATATGTAACAGCCAGACGGCATCCTCTATGACCCATCATTGGGTTAACTTCATGAAGGTTATCGCAGATAGCCTTTAAGCTGGCAACTGACATCTTCATTTCTTTAGCCAGTTCTTTGATTTCTTTATCACCTGTAGGAACGAATTCGTGGAGAGGTGGGTCAAGATAACGTACAGTAACTGGATTACCGTTCATAGCTTCATAGATTCCTTCGAAGTCTTTCTGCTGTAAACGTAATACTTTCTTAAGAGCTTCTTTTCTCTGTTCAGTTGTAGAAGATACGATCATTTCTCTGATAGCCTTGATCTTGTCTTCCTGGAAGAACATATGTTCAGTTCTTACTAAACCGATACCCTGAGCACCGAAGGCTAATGCCTGAGCAGCATCCTTAGGTGTATCAGCATTTGTTCTTACCTGTAATCTTCTTCTTTCATCGGCCCAGCCCATGAATTTCTTGAAGTTACCGGAAATTGAAGCAGGAACTGTCTTGATAGCTTCACCGTATACATTACCGGTAGAACCATCTAATGAGATCCAGTCAAATTCCTTATATGTCTTGCCATTTAAAGTGAACTGTTTCTTAGCGTAGTCAATCTTGATATCACCACATCCTGATACACAGCATTCACCCATACCTCTTGCAACAACGGCAGCGTGAGAAGTCATACCGCCACGTACTGTAAGTACACCTTCAGAAACAGCCATACCTTCGATATCTTCTGGAGAAGTTTCAAGTCTTACAAGTACGACTTTCTTTCCATCTTTGTGATATCTTGCAGCATCTTCTGCTGAGAAGACAATCTGACCGCAGGCAGCACCTGGAGATGCAGGTAAACCCTTAGTGATTGGCTTTGCAGCCTTTAAGGCAGTAGCGTCAAACTGTGGATGCAGTAATGCATCGAGCTGTTTAGGTTCAACCATCATTAAGGCCTGATCGATTGTAACTTTGCCTTCCTTAACCATATCAACGGCAATCTTTAAGGCTGCGTTTGCAGTTCTCTTACCGTTTCTTGTCTGTAACATGAACAGCTTCTTTTCCTGGATAGTGAATTCCATATCCTGCATATCGTGGTAATGGTTTTCCAGAGTTTCACAGATCTTTGTGAAATCAGCGTATGCACTAGGCATAACTTTCTTTAACTGATCAATTGTCTGAGGAGTTCTTACACCCGCAACTACGTCTTCACCCTGAGCGTTCATCAGGAATTCACCGAAGATCTTGTTTTCACCGGTAGCTGGGTTTCTTGTGAAGGCAACACCTGTACCACAGTCATCACCCATATTACCAAAGACCATCATCTGTACGTTAACGGCAGTACCCCATGAAGAAGGGATATCATTTTCCTTACGATAGAAGATAGCTCTTGGATTGTTCCAAGATCTGAATACGGCTTCAATAGCTCTTTCAAGCTGAACTTTTGTATCCTGAGGGAAATCTTCTTTCTTTTCTTTCTTGTAGAAGGCCTTGAACTGTTTTACAAGTTCCTTCATATCTTCAGCATCAAGTTCAGTATCTAACTTAACACCTTTCTTTTCTTTCAGTTCATCAATGATTTCTTCAAATCTCTTCTTAGAAAGTTCCATAACGACATCAGAGAACATCTGAATGAATCTTCTGTATGAATCGTATGCGAATCTTTCATTGTTTGTCTTGGCAGCGATAGTCGCAGCTACTTCATCATTGATACCAAGGTTCAGGATAGTATCCATCATACCTGGCATACTTGCTCTGGCACCGGATCTTACAGAAACCAGTAATGGGTTTTTAGGATCGCCCAGTTTCTTACCTGCCTGTTTTTCCAGTTTGGCTAAAGCTTTTTCAACTTGAGTCATGATGTCCTTGTTGATTTTCTTGCCATCATCATAATAAGCGTTACATGCTTCAGTAGTGATGGTGAAACCAAATGGTACTGGTAAACCTAAACTTGCCATTTCCGCAAGGTTGGCACCCTTACCACCAAGGAGTTCACGCATGCTTGCATTTCCTTCTGCAAACATATAAACATATTTCTTGCTCATTTTTTCTCCTTTATTTAAATAACCTTTAATATTTTAACAAAATTTAAATCCAATTAATAGATTAAATATATAGATAGTATCAAATTTATGTAATTTTATTTTTACAATAATAACTGATATAATTTATTCGTTATAGGGGGACTGTTTATGCCTGTAAATAAAACGACAAGTTTAGGACAGATCAAGATATCAGATGAAGCTATCGCAACACTGGTCGGTACTGATGTTAATGAGTGCTATGGTGTTGTCGGTATGACTTCCAAGAATGTCATCAAAGACGGATATAATGCTTTATTAAAGAAAGAAAACTATTCCAAGGGTGTAGTCATATCTAAAGAAAAAGATGGTTTGAAGATTGATTTATATATCATCGTCTGCTATGGCGTAAAAATATCGGAAGTAGTTACATCTATTCAGCAAAGAGTCAAATATGATGTAGAAAAAACTCTGAATATGGATGTATCATCCGTGAATGTACATGTTGAAGGAATCATCGTCAATGAATAAGATAAGTGCTAATGATTTCAGGGGAATGATCAAATCCGGTTATGCGAATCTGCAGAACAACGCGGAAGAGATCAATACATTAAATGTCTTCCCTGTACCTGACGGAGATACAGGTACCAATATGTCCATGACGATGGAAAACGGCTATAAGGAAGCTATGAAATGTACATCAGACAGCGTATCCGATGTAGCCAAAGCCTTATCCAGAGGTCTTTTAATGGGCGCCAGAGGAAACTCCGGTGTTATTACTTCCCAGATTTTCAGAGGTTTCTATCAGTATATTGACGGAAAAGATGAACTGGAAGTAAAAGACTATTCTGAAGCTTTTGAGAATGGTGCACGTGTAGCCTATAAAGCTATCATGAAGCCTGTTGAAGGTACTATTCTTACAGTAATCAGAGAAGCATCATGGTATGCCAATCATGATTATCAGAACGAACCTTTTGATCTCAATACATATTTCGATAAATTATATTCATATTCAGAAGATTCATTAAACCATACACCTGATTATCTTCCTGTATTAAAGGAAGTAGGGGTAGTCGATTCCGGCGGTATGGGTTTATTAAAGATCATTGAAGGTTTCAAACTTTACTTTGAAGGTAAACCTGTAGAACTCAAGGAACAGTCTCATGAAGTACAGGTTAATCCTGCACTGATGCTCGAAAATGATGAATTCGGATATTGTACAGAATTCATACTTAGATTAGAAAGCAGTATTGCAGAATCGTTTGATGAAAACCGTTTAAAGAGAAAACTTACCGATATGGGTGGTGAATCGCTGGTTGTGGTTAAGGATGAAGATCTTGTAAAGGTACATGTTCATACCCTGAAACCTGGTGAAGCCTTAAATATCGCTCAGCGTTATGGTGAATTTGTTAAACTGAAGATTGAAAACATGCAGGAACAGCATTCTACCATCATCTCCAATGCCCAGAAAGAAGAAAACAAACCTGAAGAAAAGACAGAAAAAACGCCTAAGAAATACGGTATTGTATCTGTTGCCGCAGGTGAAGGTGTAACACAGCTGTTCTATGATCTAGGATGTGATGTAGTCGTATCCGGTGGACAGACCATGAATCCATCTACTGAAGACTTTGTCAAAGTAATCAATGATTTAGATAACTGTGAAAATATCTTTATCTTCCCTAATAACTCCAATATCATCCTTGCCGCAAGACAGGCACAGTCTGTAATGAGTGACAGAAATGTTGAAGTTATTGAGACTAAGTCTATTCAGGCCGGTATATCAGCAATTGGATTCTTCAATCCGGAAGTTGAAGCGGAAGACAATGTAGAAACCATGAATGATATTATCTCCAATGTCTATGCCTCAAGCGTTACATACGCTATCAAGGATACAAGCTTTGAAGGTGTAACAGTAAGAGAAGGTGATTATATCGCCATGGCCAACAAGACTATTGTGGCTTCTGATGTCAATCAGAAGACCGTAATTGAAAAACTGATGGAACTCCTGTCGTCATTTGAAGATAAGGAAATCCTGACAATAATTACCGGTGAAGGTTCTGAACCGGAAATAACTGATTATATTGAAGAATATATCAGTAAGAACACTTCGTTTGAAACCCAGATAATCCAGGGCGATCAGCCGGTATACAGTTATCTGTTCGGTCTTGAATAATCAATCCAAAATAAAGAGATGCTTGATGCATCTCTTTTCTTTAACTGTTTTCTTCCTGTGCCTTTATCTTGGCAAGTTCTTCTTCTTCAAGTTTGCGGTACGCCACTTTACCTACCAAGGTCTTAGGCATATCATCCTTGAACTCAATATCATACGGCATTTCGTATTTCGCAAGATGCTGTCTGCAGTAAGCCATGATCTCTTCTTTTACTTCATCGTTACCTGTAATACCTGGTTTTAAGGTTACAAAGGCTTTAACCTTCTGCATCTTGTATGAATCAGGTACTCCGATTACACATGACATCTGTACCTTTTCATGAGCGTCAAGTATATTTTCAAGCTGTGATGGGTAGATGTTATAACCTGATGAGATAATCATTCTCTTTGAACGTCCCTTGAAATAGACAAATCCTTCTTCATCCATAATGCCGAGGTCTCCGGTATATACCCATGTAAGACCATCATCATGTTTTCTTAAGGTCTGAGCTGTTTCTTCGGGATTATCCCAGTAACGTTTCATGGCTGTAGGACCCGATAAAAGAATTTCTCCTTCTGTACCATAAGGAACTTCCTTATCGGTATCAGGTTCAACAATCTTGATATAGGTATCAGGGAAAGGAATACCGATTGATCCTTCCTTGTACATAGAAGGTGGAGTAAGACAGCAGGCTGTAACGGTTTCTGTTGTACCGTATCCTTCTCTTACCTGTATAGAAGCGTGATGATCATAAAGGAACTTATCAAACTTCTTCTTTAATTCAATTGATAATGAATCACCACCAGAGAAGACACCCTTTAAGAAAGATAAATCCTTACCTTCCATCGCAGGTATTCTTAATAAGGCTTCAAAGAGGGTAGGTACACCGGCAATGAAGTTACACTTATATTTTAATATCTGTTTGGAATATGACTTAGGTGTAAATCTAGGAATCAGAATGCATCTTCCGCCGTTTGCCAGCATCGAATGTATACATACACCTAAACCAAAACCATGGAAGATAGGCATCGCTGCCAGCATCTTGTCACCAGGCCTGAACATTGGATTGGTTGCCACAATCTGACATGCCAGGGCATTGAAGTTACCGTTAGTCAATACAATACCTTTGGTAGTACCTGTTGTACCACCGGAATATAACATTACCGCAGGATTCCTGGCTTCTCTTTTTACACGGAAATTATAGAAGCACGCATTTGATAAAGCCATGAACTGATTCCATCTTATAACCGGAGCATCCTTAGGAATAGGTTTGATTTTTCTTCCTTCTGTCATCATATATCCGGCTCTGATAGGAGTTGAAAGTTCATCCTTGATAGAAGCGATAATGATATTTACAATTTTGGTGTTTTCTCTGATCTTTTCAAACTTGTGATAGAACTGATCAAGAGTAATAGCTGTAACTGAACCAGAAACATTAAGATAATGTTCGATTTCTTTTTCAGCCGATAAAGGATGAATCATATTGGCAATAGCGCCAATCATATTTACACCATAGAACATATATACCGCCTGAGGACAGTTGGGCATAGCTATTGTTACACAATCGTTTTCTCTTACACCGATAGTTCTTAAGGCTTTGGCACATTTGGTTGTTTCTTCTACAAGTTTCTTATAGGTTGTAGGTCTGCCCATAAAGTCAAAGGCGACATGATTCGGATATTTTTGAGCTATACTTTCAATCTGATCAAACATAGACCATTCAGGATACTCAAGATGCATAGGAATATAGCTTGCCAGTGAAGCCTTTTCCCATGGAACTCTTTCCTGAATAGGTGGAAGTTTTTTATTTGTTTTCTTGGTTTCGATGACTTCTTTTATTTCATCAATTTTCTTACCGAGTTTTTTAGATGATGTTTTCTTTTCTGCAGTACTCATAATTTCCCCCATAACAAACCCTATTATATTACATAACAGTTTTGACAACCAAACCAATTATGTAATACACTTAATACAGATAATACAGAAAGGACAGATATGTTTCTAATCAATCTACAGGGAAAAGAATCCATCTATGAACAGATAAAAAACCAGATTTCCCGTTTTATTGAAACAGGTGTTTTAAAACCCAATGATAAACTACCAAGCTGCAGAGAACTCGCGAACTCTTTAGGCATAAATCCCAATACCGTCAATAAGGCATATCAGGAACTGGAAAAAAACGGTTATATCTACACTCTTTCCAAAAAGGGTGTTTATGTATCGGGTAATAATGATACTTTAAAAGAGAACTATGAAAATGACGTTCTTGATCTTTTGTATAACCTTAAAGACAGAGGCTATACAAAAGAAGAAATGCAGTTATATGTAAATGAAGTATTTGGAGGAAACAATGCTTAAGATAGTTAATATTTCTAAAGGCTTTAATGATAAGAAAGTTCTTAAAGACCTGAGTCTTGATATTCATGACGGCAAGATATTCGCGCTTGTCGGCGTTAATGGTTCCGGTAAAACAACTCTTTTAAGAACAGTTGCGGGAATTTATAAGGCAGATAACGGTTATGTTGAATTTAACGGATATGATACTTATAAGGATGCTGAAATAAGAAAAGATATCTTCTTTGTATCAGATGATCCTTA
Organism: Erysipelotrichaceae bacterium; assembly: GCA_030523555.1. Taxonomy (GTDB): domain Bacteria; phylum Bacillota_I; class Bacilli_A; order Erysipelotrichales; family Erysipelotrichaceae; genus Colivicinus. The sequence continues at coordinate 4,279 of JAUNIH010000036.1, read as the reverse complement.
TTATCCTTTTGCGGATAATATGAAATCATTGAAGATGTTTTATATGTCTTTCTATGATTTCGATGAAAATGAATTTGATAAGTATGTATCACTATTCAGTTTAGATACAGACAAGAATATATCCACATTCTCCAAAGGTATGAAAAGACAGGCGATGTTATGTTATGCGTTAGCTATTAAACCAAAACTTCTTATTCTTGATGAAGCTTTTGATGGTCTTGATCCGATGGTAAGAAAAACGCTTAAGAAGACACTGTCTGATTTTGTCATGGATAATAATTCAACCATTATCATATCTTCACATAACCTCAAGGAACTTGAAGATATCTGTGATGAGTTTGGAATGCTGGAAGATGGAAAGATAAGTACATATGGAGATCTTCTTGAAGAAAAACAGTCTATCAACAAGTACCAGCTCGCATTTAAGGATGAGATAGATGAATCAGTATTTGATCAGTTTGATATTCTTCATAAGGAAAAGGAAGGATCTGTCTATACACTTGTCATAAAAGGGGATAAGGATGAAATCAGAAACAGATTGAGAGAACTCAATCCGGCTATTATGGATATTCTCAATATCAACTTTGAAGAAATGTTCATTTATGAACATGAAGGAGAAAGATAATGTTATCTTTGGATTATTTTACATATCTGTTTAAATCAAAGAAGGTAATGGTGGTATTTTCTTCGCTGATATATCTTCTTATTGCGATATCAGCTGCAGATTATAATGCCTCATTTATCATTTATATCTATGCTGTCGTACTGTGTTTTGTTTTACCTGCACTTATGTTTATGCATGTACATGATAAAAGGGCAGCAGATACCTATTATTCATTGCCTTTAAAAAGAACAGTAATTCTTATTACAACTATTCTTTTCATATGGCTTATAATCTATATTCCATACCTTGTGGCTTTAGTAATCGCACGTTTAAGGGCGTACAGTTTTATCTTTGATATTACATACTTCGCATCTGGGTTTGGTCTATTGACCCTGATTGTTGTCAATACTTGTCTATATATGTTTGCGAACAATGTCTTTGATGGTGTGGTAATGATGATTGCATATGAAGTGCTGCCATTAATCTTACACAGTGTACTTTCATCATTCATGTATGCCTTTGTAGCCGGTTTTTCTTCCGGTATGATAAGCTTTATAGAATATCTGTCTCCAGTTGTTACAGCGTTTTATCTGACAAACTGTTTTGACAGTTCTTTAAGCATTAGACTCTATTCATTTATAAGTTCTTCTGCCTTCCTGATTGTCTTTTCTTATATACTTTATAAGTTATACACAAACCGTGAGGCTGAAAACGCCAACAGTGAATCATCAAATCCTCTGGCATATCCATTAATCATAAAACTGTATACTTTCCTGATTATTATGTTTTTTACAGGTTCATGTTTTGATTCAGTAAATGTATTGCAGTGCTTTATGGATAATATCTTCTGGTATGTGATTGTCTTCGCCTTATTTGTGGCTGCACATTTCATTTATAAAAGAAAATTCTATTTCCATTGGAAGATGCCCGCTTTCTATATCGGAGCTATTATTGTATCGGTTCTGTTTGGTCTGATATGTCAGTCTACAAGAGGATTCAATCTTTCATATACCTATAATCGAACCTATAAATACGGCAATATCAATATTTACAGCAATTCCTTTGATTATGAAGGACTTCAGGAGATAAGAGCCTACGCCAAAGAAAAGACCGGTATTGATGATCCGAATATCTACTGCAATATCAATATCGATTCCTACGGTATTACTCATACATATGTAATAGATGATGAAGTAAAAGATATCATTGATAAATACCGTAATATCCTTATCGAAGATTTCTATGACAAATCACATGACAGTTACAGATCATATACTTCCTTATATATTGACTGCTACAGCAGTGATACATATGAAAACAGATATGACCGTAACCACACAAGCTACAGTTATTATGGCATAGCCGAAATCTCCATGGATGATCTTTTAAAACTTGTCAGTTATCCTTATATCACCATAAGCCTGGAACTTGATTACAGTCAGTATCAGCTTATGCCTGATGGAGAACTTAGACTTACTGAAGTATACGGTGATGTACTTAATTGATATTTGAAACTTTACCGGTAATATTTATAATTATTTATATGGATGATATCTTCCATAATTTCTCATATATTTATGGATTTATATAAATATGTTAGAATTTCATTGGAGTTTTATATGAGCGAAACAAAAACAAAAACAACTAAAGAAAAGAAAAAACTGTCTACTCCAGCTATTGTGCTGCTGGTAGGCTTGATGATTATAGCGATACCTTGTATCGTCTTTGGACTGATGCTGCTGATTCCTGCGATGCAGACAGGTACACCTAGAGACGGCAACCGTTTTACCAATGACTTTACAGCTGAAATAACTAAAGAACAGGTAAGTTCACTACAGTCATCATTAAGTTCTATATCAAATGTAGAAAATGTCGATGTCATATTATCTGAAGGACAGCTGAAGATCTATATTGATGTTACAGATACAGCCAGCGAAGAAACCGTAGACAGTATTATCGATAATGCCTACAACAAAGTCAATTCAGCATTACCTGTATCAAAATACTTCACAAGAACTGATACGCAGAAGAACTATGATCTCAATATCAGTGTCTATACAACTTTGGAAGAAAGTGAAACCCGTCAGTACAAACTGCTTCACAAGAACTCTTCTGAAGATACCTTCGGAGTTGATGATCTGGCACATCCTAAGGATCAGAATCTGGTTAATGACCTCTATGGCATTACCGATACAACTGATGAGACAGCTGATCCTAACGCTGATACAACTACCGCTGATACCAGTGAACAGTAAACTTCATGATTTCATGAAGTTTTTATTATATCCATGAAGAATCAGATAGTAAGAGGAAAATGTGTTGATATGTCAGTTGATGGACAGGGTATAGCTAAAGCTGATGGCCTTGTCATTTTTGTCAAAGGACTTATCAAAGATGAAGAAGCTGATATAAAAATCATCGCTGAAAAAAAGAATTACGCTTATGGAATTATCGATAAACTGATTACTCCTTCTATACACAGAAGTAACCCTGACTGTCCTATAGCCTATAAGTGCGGTGGATGTGATTATCGCCATATTGATTATGACTATCAGCTCATCCTAAAAAAAGAACTTCTCATCAATACCCTAAAAGGTTTTAATGTTCTAAATGTAATAGGGGATGATAATCCTTTCTATTACCGTAACAAGATACAGATACCTGTTAATAATCATAAATTCGGTTTCTACCGTAAGAACTCAAATGATATTGTCGAATTTGATGACTGTCTTATTGAATCAGAGATAGCCAATAAAATAATTTCCGATTTAAAGAAAATTCTCGTTGATGAAAATCTTGATTCATATATCAGGCATATTCTGATTAAACACGCCAAAGCTACAAATCAGATTATGGTATGTTTCATAGTCAGAAAAATGAATCTTAATTTTGACAATGTCGTAACTTATCTGACATCAGAATATCCAGATATCAAATCGATAATGCTGAATCTAAACGATAAGGACACTAATGTCATACTTGGTACTGAAGAAAAAGTATTATATGGAGATTCATATATCATTGATGAATTTGATGGTATCAAGGTAAAAATATCTCTTAAATCCTTCTATCAGGTAAACAGTGGGCAGATGCTGAAACTCTACAACAAAGTTAAAGAACTATCCGGTGTAGATAAAGATACAAGGGTACTGGATCTCTACTGTGGCATAGGAACAATATCCTTATTTATGAGCCGATACGCAAAAAGTGTAACAGGTGTAGAAATAGTTGAAGCTGCTGTAAATAACGCCAAAGAAAATGCCAAACTGAATAATATTAATAACTGTGATTTTATCCTGGCTGATGCCGGTAAGAATATGGATATGTACCTTAAGGATAAGGATCTTGTCATCGTTGATCCGCCAAGAAAAGGCATAACTGAAGAACTTATAAACAGTTTTATTGAAAACAGAATAAAGAAAATAGTCTATGTATCATGTAATCCAGCTACCTTGGCAAGAGATCTCGACATAATGAAAGAATATTATGAGATAGGGGATATACAGCCTGTAGACATGTTTCCTTTCACAAGACATTGTGAAGCTGTTGTTTCATTAACTATTAAATAATTACATATATTAAAAGACACCTTCGATGATATCGCTGAAGATGTCTTTTTAATTTTTTCTAACACTCTACAATCGTGTGGTAGAAAAACCTAGTATTTACGCGTGA
>JAUNIH010000003.1 GCA_030523555.1 Erysipelotrichaceae bacterium | reverse complement strand
TCGCAGAAATCTTCCCGGTTCATAATTTGTCTTAATTAAGTTGGTAGATAATCTTAATTTTCTTCTTTTCCCGAAAGATTATAGAGTTCTTTTTCGTTTATTATGAGATAGCCTTTTTCATCCTTTTTAAGGACCTTATCTTCACATAAATCATTAAGTATACGATACATATGACGGTAGCTTATACCTACCATAGAAGCCACTTCCGACATATTGTCTCTGAATCTGCTGTTTTCAGAAAACTCTATTATATAGCTGCACAGTCTCTGTTCACCGCTATGCAGTGCCGAAGAAAAATAATTGGTTGAACTTTTTATCAGTTTATCCGCAAGTTCTTCTGATAAACGGTTGGAAAAGACAATATTCTTCTTTAATTCTTCACGGCATATATCAAAAGGTATGGCAAGACATTCAAAATCAGATATGGCTGTCATACTGTTGGCATAGACACTCTGATTTGCCACCAGTTCAAGAACACCTATTACCCCTTTTGAAAAATACTGTTTAATAATAAGACTTCTTCCATTATCCGAAAGTCTGTAGGCTTTGGCTCTTCCCTTTAAGACAATCAGAAAATAACTTATTTTCTCATCAATAACGAAAATACTTTCACCTGATTCATACACAAGATGATAAATGTTATGTTCATCTATATTATCAAGACCATAATAAGACAGTATTTTATGATGTTCCTTATTTATTTTCAGATGTTTCATATATCTATATCATATCTCAACACTGGGACATATGTCCTATATCATAGATAATTACTGTGTTAGATTTTAATCAGGGAGAGAGTATGTATTCTTTATTGGCATTACTGAGTGGTATAACACTGGCTGTTATGGTTTCCCTTAATGGTGGCTTAAGTGCACAGTATGGAACCTTTACGGCGACCGCTATTATCCATCTTGTCGGCTCACTGGCAGCTTTTATCGCAACACTTTTTCAGAAAGAAAAGAAAAAGATCCTTGGGCATAAACCGTACTGGATCTATCTTGGCGGGGTAATCGGTGTTTTTACAGTTGTTGCCCAGAATACAGCGTATGGCAGAATCTCCATGACCAGTATTGTCGCTCTAGGTCTTCTGGGTCAGACCATCATGTCGCTGATAGTTGATAATTTTGGACTCTTCGGCATGAAGAAAAACAGATTCAGACTTACAAACATACCTGGTTTAATAATATGCTTTATCGGCATGTCCATAATGTTTGATGGATCTCTGTCTAAAGATGCAACAACAGCGATAATAATGTGTTTATGTTCAGGCTTTTCCATTGTTTTGTCCAGAACAGTAAACGCCAGACTTGCAAACCATATCGGACCTTTAAGAGGTTCCATGGTAGCCCACATTACAGGTCTTCCCGTTACCGTTATTATCGCTTTGGTGGCATCAAAAGGTAATCTCTTGATTAACTATACCCCTTCAGAATTCAAGCCATGGATCTATATGGGTGGAATTCTTGGCGTAACAGTTATTCTTTTATCCAATATCACAGTCACAAAACTTCCAGCATATAATCTTACCCTTCTTACTTTTATCGGTCAGGTCTTTTTCTCTCTTGTCTTAGACATTTTATTCGGAAATACTTATTCCAATATAACCATTAAAGCCGGGCTCATTATCGCTGCCGGAATCGGCCTTAATTATCTTCTGGATATGATATTCAAAAAGGAAACCGCTTAGGTTTCCTTTATTCTATTTACAGTTTCTGACAAATTCAGCAAATATTTTTTTACTGTTTTCATCCACCTTATATGAAAATTCCGGATGCCACTGTATAGCCCAGATAAATCTTTTAGAAGGCATACATACAGCTTCTACAAGACCATCTTCAGATACCGCCATACATTTAAGTGATGAAGATAATTCTTTAACTGCCTGATGATGATAACTATTTACCCCGATATTCTCTGTTTTCAAAAGTTCATATAATTTTGAATCCTTATGAATTTTTACCTGATGACATATTCTGTCATATGGCGGGCTCATATGATGTTCTGCAGGGGAAGGATGCTGAGTAGGAAGATCCTGATACAGGCTTCCACCCAATGCCGCATTGATAAACTGTATACCTCTGCATATCCCCAATACAGCCACATCATTTTCAATTGCGTAATCAAGAACTTCCTTTTCCATATGATCACGTATTTTACACGGTATACCCATCTGCGGCAGAGCTTCTTCATGATAGACATCTGTTCCTACATCATGCCCTCCTGTAAAAAGAAATCCGTCACACATCTTACAGAGTTGTCTGATTTCATCCTTATCTTCTGTTAAAGGAAATATCATAGTTAAAGCTCCCGCTTCCTTTATTCCTTCAAGATATCCCGGAAGCATCCATATACTTTCCTTTTCATCATCCCATAAAGGCATTACACCAATAATCTTTTTCATATATCATCTTTTAATCAGTTATTATTCTTCAAAGAATTTAATACAGTTCTTCGCAAACTTATCAGATTTTACTACAGTACTTGTATGATCTTCACCTTCCATAATATTCAAAACTGCTCCCGGAATATTTTCCGCGATGAATCTTGTGTCTTCTTCCAAAACAAGGTCCTTACTTCCAGCACACACCATCGTCTTTGCCTTTACATTATTCAGAGTTTCCTTAGAGATATGCGGTTCATTCAGCATCATCTTCATTCTCATGTCTTTAGTAAAGAAAACCATTGCCTTAATAATATTAATAAGCCACTTCTTGACCATGTCCGGTTTTGTATTGGTGCCACTGATCACCATCTTACTTATGATGTCACTCTTGGAAGACATCAGCACCCCGATAATACCACCATCAGATAAACCATAATAATAGATATCCTTTAAACCAAGCTTATTGCAGAATTCAATATAATCATCCACAAAATCATCATAATGATATTCATCCACTCCAGTACTTTCACCATGGCCTCTTGAATCAACCATATAACAGGTATAATAATCCTTTAAAACTTCTACACCCTTTTCAAAACATTTATGATCCATTGTATTACCATGTACCAGAAGTAAAGGTTTACCATTACCTACAACTTCATAATTCAAAGTAACACCATTGACATCAATCTTCATTATGTTTATCCCCTTTTATATATTTATTCAATATTATACAAAATAAAAAAAGCGATTGCTCGCTGTATATCTGATCACCATTCAGGTGTAATTTCTGTATATAAACTTGCCCTTTCGAGCAAGACCATATCCTATATTACACGATTTTTTATACAATGCAATACTTTTTTATCATTTTTTTAAATAAATATTTATATCACTAAATAATTGTTTATAATGATATCCCGAACTAAATAAGTATTTATCTGTTAAACAAAAATCACTCAGAAGGTGGATATCAATATATTATTCAAGAGCTGTTTAAACAGCTCCTGATAATAAAAAAGAACCTCAAATATGAGGTTCTATATGATTTTACTGATTTTCTTCAATATACTTATTGAATTTGTATTCAACCATGGAGAATGGCGTATCACCATCCTTTATCAACATTTCATTGAATGTTACAGGATCAAATTTATCACCCAGTATTGTTTCTGCCTGCATTCTGTAGGTAAACAGTTGTGCAAAGCCCACTCCATATCTCTGGTATACTCCAGGCATTTCAATCATGAATTCACGGAGATAAGGAATGGAATACTCGGTAATTCCTATTGGCATAAATTTATCATTAAAATAAGAGATAATTTCATCCGATGTATATCCATAACTGTTTGTCAGTATATCAATCAGAGAATATGCCAGGAAATAATATTCATTCATATAGAATGCGGCATCTGCCATTTCCTGATCAACACCAGAATATAACATCGCATCTCTTGAGGCATACACTGCATATCCTTCCACAAAACCGTTGAATTGAATAACCCCATGAATTTTATTGGCATTGTTTCTCAACTGATAGACATGCTGGAAAAGATGTCCAGGGAAGCCTTCATGGGCTAGAGTGATGTAGGCTGCCGTACCATCTGACATATTGTTGGGATTGATACGAATAATATTCTGATTGCTGTCGTCAATTGGTGAAGGGAAATTGTAGGCAATAACCGTATCTGGAGCTGTATCAGGATTTAATACCTGAGCGTCATATTCCACATCACCAAGTTCAGGATAATACTGATAAGCGTTCTGTCTCAAAAATTCCAGACAGTCAGTAGCGCTTAAAGTAAATGGAAGATTTGGATCAGTTTCAATCGCCATCAATTCATTGTATTTTGTATCATCTATACGATATGGGTAAAGTACCAGTTCAAAATAGTATATTGCATTCAAGAGAATATTTTCAACTTCTTCCGCACTCAAATTGGATGATGTATTAATCATCAAATTATATCTTGCGTAGTCAGGATCGATGTTGCATAATACCGCATCTTCTATTGAGGCCATTCCGTAATATTTATTCATTTCACTAAGTATATTTTCATAGGCAGGCAATACTTCGTTAAGGACGAGTTCTTTATTCTTTGCCTTGTAATCCTGTTTTTCAGAATCACTTAAGAATGTCAGTTCATCAATTCTGGAATCAAAACCAGTAATAAGTTCATTGTCATCGTATGATGTAAGAACACCGTTAATCGCATCTATAGTATAATTGACATCCTCATCCAAAAGATAAATACCATCAGTACTCTGCATATCTGTATAGGAAACACATTCTTTAAAAAAGCGGTCAAAGTCACTTAATAATGTCAAATAATCTTCAACCGATTCCTGGTCATAGAAAGTATAATCACAGAGATTTGAAAATATTATTTCAGGATAACAGGTATCGTAGGATAAAACTTTGCTGTATTTTGCGAAATTGGCGGAAGCCAGATCTTCATACAATGAATAACGCATACTTTCATAATCAGCCTGCTGTCTTTCAGACAGACTATTGAAATCGAAAGTTTCAAGTCTGTTAAGGAACTCGACTTCCTTATTATAGTTGTCAACATCTATACCATAAGTTACATTACCAAGAGTAACTTCCGGTTTTTCAATATTAAAACTCTTATAATCGACAACGCTGTAGTGCATATTCAGAAAATCAAGAGAAATATAGTATCTGAACATTTCATCAAGGAAATCTTCAAACTCTTCATTATCAACAGCTGCCGTAGCTGTTGGAACCTTAAGCTCGAAGTTTTCCAGCATAGTCAGATATTCACCATTATCAATAGTCGTAACAGCGCCGGAACCCTGTGTATTGTTATTTGAAGGGGCAAAAGGATTCAAAGGTATTATTGTACCCTGATTATCACTGCTTCCATCATCATTGACAAAACTTCTTACCGCAATACCGCAGGATACAAACAGAATAAGACATAGTAATATAGTAATAATTTTTTTCATTTGTTTAGACCTCGCTATTTATTATAATACTTAATTATGCTTACACCAAATATGACACTTAAAAGAATGCTGAACTTTGAGCCAAATGATGAAGATATGGCCATACTGCCGTTAGATGTTACAGTCTATATAAAAATGTCTATTGTATCAGCTTCCAAATCCATAAACTATGACTTCCTAAGATATCTTTTTACAAGTGAAGATATCTCATATTATCTGAAAGATCATCAGAAAACTGTCTTCTATGATTTTGATGCCACGGAAACAAGTCAGGAAAAGTTTGTAACTATTGTAGAAATGTATTCCAAGTTCAACTATTCCAATACTTCTGAATATATGAAAGAAATACTGGAAAACTACAGTCATGACGCCGATGTCATAATGGATTTCTATACCCACGATTCAAAGGCATACAGACTGTCAAATCTTGATGGTGTCGTAAAACTTGAAGAAATGAAGAAAGATAAAGAAAATCAGCTTAGTTAAAAGCTGATTTTTAGTTATAGTCTTCCTTGGTCTTTTTTCTTATGGAAGGATGAGATGCCATAATCTTCTTCACCCCATGAGGATGAGAGAAGGCAATCTGCAGTATTCCATTAGAATTACTTATGACTATTCCTTCGCCATATATCTTATGGATGACCGCATCACCATTACGGTAGGTATTATCCACAGGTCTAACCTGTTTTCTTTCAATAACGATATCCTCATCAAATATTGAACTGTACTTAGGTTTAGGTCTTTCATCAAGATGATTGATATATTCTTCACCTATCTCTTTGATAAATCTTGAAGGCAGTTTTGATGACTGTATGACATAGGAGAAACTGTTGGATTCTGTAAGATACAATAGTTTTTTAGCTCTGGTGCACGCAACATACGCAAGTCTTCTTTCTTCTTCAAGACCCTTGCTTCCTTCAGCAATTGTTCTTTCGGATGGGAAGATACCTTCTGATAGACCGATCACAAAGACAATATCAAATTCAAGACCTTTAGCGGAATGCACAGTACAGAGATTTACCGCATCCCCTACTTCTTCAGAAGCTCTATCAGTATACAGAGATATCATCTGCAGGTATTCATCAAGAGTAGAATCAGGATATTCTTCTGAATACTGTTTTATATCATCCAGTAAGGATTTGATATTTTCAAGACGCTCAGTCTCATTATCCTTTTCCAGCATTGATCGATAACCACTATCATCTAAGACTGACTGTAAAAGAAGTTCCAGATCATTTTCTTCCATCTTCTTTTTCCAGCCCTCAATCATTCTTACAAAGCTGTCAAAGATATCTTTATTCTTGGGATAATATCCGTTTCTGATGACATCATACATCGTAATATCTTTTTCCATGGCTATAGCCTGTATAGCCTCAATGGTCTTTGGACCTATGCCTCTTCTTGGATTGTTTATTATTCTTACAAATGCGAGATCATCGTTTCTGGTGATCATTCTTAAATAACACAGGATATCTTTTACTTCGGCACGTTCATAGAATCTGAGACCTCCGGTAATGACATAGCTTATCCTGTTTTCAATAAGTACTTTTTCGACTTCTCTGGACAGATAGTTGGCTCTGTATAGTACAGCCATATCTCTGTAGTTATAACCTTCATTATGTAAGGTTATTATCTGATTAACGACATAGTTTGCTTCCGCAAGTTCAGACTGACAGGTCTTATGGATAATCTTTTCTCCATTGCCATTCTTGGAAAATAAATCCTTATCTACACGTGCTTTATTGTTTCGAATAAGTTCATTGGCACCTGAAAGGATATTGTTTGTAGAACGGTAGTTCTGATTAAGGATAATGGTCTTTGTATCCTTGAAGTCCTTATCCATATTGACGATGATATTGACATCAGCACCTCTCCAGGTAAAGATGGTCTGATCAGGATCACCTACAACATAGATATTGTCATGTACCTTACACAACATCTTTATGAGATTATACTGTTCCTTATCGACATCCTGAAACTCATCGACATGGATATATTCAAATCTCTTTGACCATTTTTCCAGGATTACCGGATTTTCTCTGAACAGTCTCGTAGTAAATAAAATAAGATCATCAAAATCAAGACCATACATCTTCTTGAGTCTTTCATCATAATAGGCATATACTTTAGCCCTGTTGATAAGTCTTATTTCTCCATATGTAAGTTCCATAGCCTTTTGAGGACTTATATATTCATATTTATTGTCAGCTATATAGTCTAACATCCCGCCATAAGGATATTCCTTCTTTTCCAGACCAAACTGTTTATAGGCTTCCTTTAAGATCTGACGCTGATCATCCGCATCGACAACCGTAAAGTTTTTAGGATAGTTCAAAGCCATAATATCTTCCGACAGGATACGCATACATAATGAATGTATCGTTGATATATGACAGCCTGTGCCCGCATCCTTTAACATCTCATTGATACGCTGTTTCATTTCTTTGGCAGCCTTATTGGTGAAGGTTATGGCGAGTATTCGATTTGGCCATACGTTTTTCTGTTCTATAAGATAGGCAATACGCATGGTTAAAACACGGGTCTTGCCCGAACCTGCACCGGCGATAATTCTGATGTGTTTTGATTCATCAATTACCGCTTCTTTCTGTCTTTCATTAAGTTCTGAATATTTAACCATACTCAACTATTATAACCTATAAGAAAACAGGTCTTAACCTGTCTTCTAATATTTCTGTGATTTTGCCAGATAATAGTTTTTATAGTTCTGATCATCCGAAACATCTTTGATGATCTTTACAAAATCCGGCAGTTCGATATCTGTTTCATTCAATGGTATCTGAACTGACAAGATACCCTTACTTGTATCAAAGTTAAAGACATCAAGTTTATAGAAATGGCTGTTTTCAATAAATGAATAACGCTGTTTATCAATGACATTTAATTTATCATCAACTTCACCCATATAATCAAAATACTGTCTTTCGGATAATACTCTGTCTACCTTTATTCTTTCATTGGTTGAAAGATATCTCGCTTCAGAATAGGTATACATGATGCTTCCGTTTCTTTCCCTCTGTCTTATTCTTCTTTCGGTATTTACCTTGGAATCAAGATAATGCTGAATGATATGGGAATGTACAAAGTTCTGTTTTCTGGACATTTCTTTAATAACTTCATCATTTACTTCGATGAGGTACTTGTTGTAGATTTCCGTATTTTCTTCGCCTAAGAACTTGACTATAGCCTGTATCGCATTACGCATCTTGAGTTCAAAGTCGGTTTCATTACCTATAACAACCCTGTTTGGATGGTCCTTCCATGACTCCAGAGCCTGATCATCCATTCTTCTGGCATCTTCCACCGATTCATATCTTGCCGCATTATTGGCATAGGTATAGGCTTCTTCCTTGCCTTTGGCTGAAGTTACAAGATGAATAACCATATCATATCTTGGATACATCTCATCAATCGTCAGATCAAATTCAGAAAGAATTTCCTTAAAGGCTTCTTCGCCAACATACGCCATATCATCAGGAAGTCCTCTGTCGATGATTAAAAGAACCTTTTCGCCTTCCATCTCTTCTGCCGCTCTTAAGCACAGTTCTTCTTTTTTTAGCTGTAAAGCTACGACATACTTCTGGAAATCATACATTGATAGGGTTGCAGGAGATATGCCACCCGAAATAAGATCAGTCGCTGATTCATTATCGATAATGACGCGATAACCTCTTTCCTGGAAGAACTCCTGAGCACGTGAAGTAAATGTGGTTTTACCTGAACACGGACCACCTGTAAGTACAATCTTTTTAACTGTTTTCATCTTCTTCCCTCAACTTGTCATTCAGTTTCCTGTATATATTCTTCTTGAACCATTCTTCACTTGATTTATCAAACACTTCATCGAGTTTAAACCACGCAACTCCACTGTTTTCATCTTCTCTTATCTTTAATTCTTCATCTTCATCCGCTTCCAGCAGATATGTCACATTAAGATGAAGATGACTTGGTACATATTTACCTTTCTTATAATGAGAATCAACTGTAAGTATCTCTATAGAAAAGATATTTTCACTTACCGGTATAACATTTTTTACACCGGATTCTTCTTTTACTTCCTTAATAGCTACACTTAAACAGTCTTTATCACCATCACAGTGTCCACCAAGCCAGGCCCAGGAATCATAAATCCTGTGATAGGCCATAAGAACTTTTGTGTGATCCTTATTTACTGTCCATGAAGAAGCGGTCATATGCGTAATTTCATTACTTCTTTCAAAGATATCATCATATTTTTCCATTAATGAAAGGATATTCTTTTTATCATATGTTTCCTGATCATTATATGGTTTATAGGCCTTTATATCATCGTAAATATTCACAACATTATTCTACACCATACATGCTAAAATTGATTTATGATTACTAGCTCAAATTTCCCTGATTATATCCTTTTAGATGCGGGAGATAAAGAAAAACTGGAGAACTGGAAAGGTATCATTTTAAGAAGGCCTGATCCAATGGCGATCTGGCCTAAGACGAAGCCCGAATTATGGGATAAGGCAGATGCCGTATATCACCGTTCAAACAAGGGCGGCGGTTTTTGGCAGTTCAACAGAAAACTTCCGGAAAACTGGAATGTAAACTACAGAGATCTCACTTTCAAGGTATCGCCTACCGGTTTTAAACATACCGGTCTTTTCCCTGAACAGGCAGCCAACTGGGATTTCATATATGAAAAAATTCAGGGTAAGAAAGATATTAGAATACTTAATCTTTTCGGATATACCGGTGCTGCTTCCATGGTCGCATCATCTGCCGGAGCCATCGAAGTAGTTCACGTTGATGCCTCAAAAGGTATCAATGAATGGGCCAAAGAGAATATGAAATTATCTTCTCTTACAGACAATACTATCCGTTTTATTGTCGATGATGCCTTAAAGTTTACATCTAGAGAAATTCGAAGAGGAAGAAAATACGATGGTATCATCATGGATCCTCCTTCATACGGCAGAGGTCCTGATAATGAACTTTTCAAATTTGAAGATAAAATAAATCCCTTAATTGAAAACTGTCTGCAGCTTCTAAGTGAAGATGCCCTTTTCTATATCATCAATACCTATACTACCGGTTATTCTTCTACAGCTATGTACAATACCTTAAACAGACATATAGAAATTACAGGAATCGGCGGAAATGTGATCTCGGATGAAATAGGTATAGACATTAAAGACAGCGACTATACCCTTCCATGCGGTCAGACGACAAGGTGGTTCAGGTGAATATAATCTATGAAGATAACCATCTTTTGGTAGTTGAAAAACCTGTAAATGTGCCTATGCAGGAAGATTCATCAAAAGATAAGGATCTTCTTACAATGGCTAAAGAATATATCAAAGAAAAATACCATAAACCCGGTGATGTCTATCTTGGACTGGTACACAGACTTGATAGACCGGTTGGTGGTGTCTGTGTCTTTGCCAGAACTTCAAAGGCTGCCTCGAGACTTTCAAAACAGGTAAGTGATCACAGTCTGAAAAAGACCTACCTTGCGGTAGTTGAAGATAATAATCTTGAAGATTCAGGACACTTTGAAGATTATCTTTTAAAGGATACAAAAACCAATACCGTAAAGGTTGATCCCAAAGGAAAACTGGCTGTGCTTGATTATGAAGTCTTAAAAAGAAAAGACAATCTGGCACTGGTAAAAGTAAATCTTAAAACCGGAAGATCCCATCAGATAAGAGTACAGTTTTCATCAAGAAACCATCCACTCTGGGGAGATCAGCGATACAACAGAAATGCCATCAAAGGTCAGCAGATTGCCTTACACGCATATATGTTAGAGTTTGAACATCCAACCACTAAAGAAAAGATGTCATTTGTTTCTGACATCGATTCCTATCCTTTCAATATTTAATTGTTACTTACATAAGCGATTGGATTATCAATAAAGATATCAGTCGCTTTTTTAAATGTTTCATTATCTTTAATCTCAATACAGATACCCATCATAATTCCATTTTTAATAAATAAGGCCGATGGTTTATTGACAATATATATATCATTCAGAAATGATGGTATGGCAGCCAAAGAACTGGCAACCTTACAGTTCAGCTTATGATTAAGATTAAGATATCTGTCACTGTTGGAATAAAAAGAGTCATCCATTATGGCGAAATATTCATAAGTACTGTTTTCTTCCATTAAAGAATTGATGAAATCAATATCTTCATCGCTTTCTACTGTTGGGAAAAAGATAATGACATCCTTATCCTGATAATATGCATAATCTTCTATCTCATTCAGATATATCAAAGAATTTACATTATTGAGATCATTAAAATCCACAGGTTTAGACATCAGAGAATAAGTCATATCGACAGCTTCATCGCTTATTACGGCATCTTTCAGCTTATTCTGATTTTCAGTACTCAGATCATCTTTAACATCACTTATGTTTCTGCACATATCGATGATATTGTTTCCATCGATGATAAATGTCTCTTTATCTATCGGATTATCAAAACCAAGATCTTTCATCGTCTCAAACTGTTTATCATCAAAAGTTCCGCCAAAACAGAAGCTTAAGATATCATCAACATAAAACAAAGATGTCGGATATTTTTCAAGTTTCAGATCTTCTCTTATATATCTGCTTAAACCATCATTTTTGGGAATGATAATGATATCTTCATCAATGGCTATATCTTGAATGAGTTCGTTTACTTCGTCTGCATTACCATTATCAAAATAAAGAATCAGATCATATTCATTACAGTTATAACTGTTTATATCATTTAACAGTTCCTGACAGTGTGAACAGCTGATAGAAAGTACTTCTATTAATACTTTCTTTCTTGATGTAAGACGGATTATATGATTATTTATATCAGTAAGATCTGAAGCATAGATATCTTTATACAGAGCTTTGAATTCATAGTTTTCAAGATGAAGATTATTATTATTCAGACGCTGATAAAGATTATCAGGTATCATCGCCATAACAAAAGAATCATTGGCAGGCGCAATGAGTTCTTCTTTGATGATTTCTTCTTTTGAATTACAGGCTGTACATAATATCAGCAAAAATATACAGCATATCTTTTTAAACATTCTTATTGAATAAGGTTAATATCTCTTCCCTGCGGGCTTCCATATCGCTTCTTCCAAGTTCATAGAGTTCTCTTAATTCTTCCTTGGAGCCTCCTAAACGGGAGACGTTGCTGGATTTGGATGGGAAGATATAGACAGCTTTCTTTTCTTCTTCAAGTTTCTTGATGAGACTTATCTGATCATTGTAGTTGATATGTCTTACACGGTAGTCTTCCGATATCTGTTTACAGCTTGGATAACACATCTTCATAATCTGAATGATAGGTTCCTTGGCAGGTTTACGTACATAATCCCCAGGTTTTGTGGTTATGACAATACACGCATTGCAGCCGTCTTCTACAGCCTTTTCAATAGGGATCATCTTGGTGATACCGCCATCAAGAATATCATGGCCATCCTTATGTACAGTCTTGCCTAGAACCGGTAAGGTACAGGCAGCCTTCAGTTCCGTATAGTCAATATCATGAATAGAGATATAATTGGTTTTCGCATCCGCCAGATCATATACTCCGATATAGCCATCTGTCTTAATATCTTTTAAAGGTGAAATGTCAAAACCGATTTCCTTCTTCAGAAATTCATCAAAGAGAAGATCATAGTTTACAATTCTGCCGCAGCTTAATATAGGCCTTATACCGACAAATTTCTTGTCAGCGATATAATCAGTTGAAAAATCAAAGAGATTCTGCATATTCTTCATCAGGTAATTGCACAGATGTACAGCACCTGTAGAAATACCATAGGCATTATCAGCTTCAATACCGTTGTCTACAAGCCATGAAAGAGCGCCTGCCGTATAGGCTCCACGCATTCCTCCACCTTCTAAAACAACCGCAGTCTTTTTTGTTTCCATGACTTAATTTTATTATTTGGACATATCTTTGTGCAATAATAAAAAGGATGAAGAAAAAATTTGTTATCTACAACAACGCTCCTATAACTTTAGGTTTCGTACTGATCTGCTGCATCGTTTTGATTGCCGATTTTCTTACATCAGGCTTAAGTACTGATCTTTTCTTCTGTACCTATGGTTCTTCATGGTTCAACCCTATGACCTATATAAGACTTATAGGACATGTCTTTGGACACGCTGATATTGAACATCTTATTTCAAATATGCTGTATATATTATTACTGGGACCTATTCTTGAAGAAAAGTATCATGACCGTCTGATTACCGTTATTCTTACAACCGCAATAGTTACAGGAATCGTGCATAATATCCTGCAGCCTGATTATGTACTGTTGGGTGCCAGTGGTGTTGTCTTTGCGTTTATCCTGCTGGCTTCTATTACCGGAAAAGACAACGGTATACCGGTTACCCTTATACTTGTCGCAATCCTGTGGCTTGGACAGGAAGTAATCGCCGGCGTGCAGAATGCCGACAACATATCTCAGTTGACTCACATCATTGGTGGCTTATCTGGAGCGATACTGGGTCTTACATTCAAAAAGAAATAAAAAGCGTATCACTTCTTATAATACCGGTAATACGCTTCATCCTTATCCAGATCAATTTCTACACTGTCTTCATAGATATAGAAGACAGTTTTTTTATACAGATCTGTAAAATCCTTTATATCGAGAGTATAGTGGGTTCCGTTATCATAACAGCAGATTCTTTCTTTCTTGAAGACAAACTGATCCTTACCGTTACTGGTAACTATTGCCCCATCTCTTAGATAATTAAGGGTTTCATTAATATCATTAAGTCTTTCCATTAAAGAATACCAAGATGTTCAATTAAGGTCTTTAAACCGATAAGAATAAGAATAATACCGCCTAAGGCTAGAGCCTTATTCTTAAGTAACATACCAAGCTGTTTACCTAAACCATGTCCAATCAGGCAGATGATAAAGGTACACATGCATATCACAAGACATGAAAGGTACGGATTTAAAGGTAGAGCCGGTAAGGCAATACCGACACTTAAGGCATCTATGGCTGTCGCAACCGATTCAGCCATCAGTATCTTAAACGAAAACATTTCTCCACTTTCACTTAAGTCATCCTTTTCAAAAGAATCCTTTATCATACCAAAACCGATATATCCCAGGATGATAAATACCAGCCAGTGATCAATCTTTTCAACATAGGATATGAATGGTAAAAACACCAGATATCCAAGTAACGGCATTAATCCCTGAAAAACACCAAAAGATAAAGAAGAAAGAAACATCTCTTTTCTTCCATAGTTACTGTATTTAATACCATTGGCAATCGATACTGCCAATGCATCCATAGATAAGGCTATACCCAATAAAATTACTTCAATCATTATTACTCTCCCAAAACAAAACCCATGTATCACATGGGCTAATAATCAAATAATCCCCATGCACAACATAAAAGTTATACATGAGTCTCGTTTTTTAAGACAAAACCAGGTTTTACCCAGTATGTTGGTTTGCCACGCTTAGCGCAAACTACTCCCTCATTAGTATTTATCTTACTAAAAGACTTTATTTCTTTCAATATCAGAAAAGATCAAGACTGCTGTCAAGATATATCATCTCTCTCAACAATAAATGATATCCCGGCTTAATGAGATAATACATTAACATCTCTAACACCACTGCACTGCCAAGACTTCTTCCTTCTATCTTGAAATGTCTGAAGCCCATAGGAAGATATGTATTCACGATATCTTCATTACTGATAAACATCTTATTATTCATCGCATCCGAAAAACGGTATGTATCTTTATTAGGACATACATGATCTTCACATTCAATGTCTAAGGCCTTTCTGCTGACGTTTTCGTAACACTGTTTTCTCACATTGCAGTCTATATGACAGCACTCATTCACCAGGAATGATACCTTTTCTTTTTCTTCATTACTTAAAGATTCAAGTTTTTCAAAGCTTTTGTTCAACCTGAAATCAGGTACAACATAAAGATAATCTTCATTATCAAGTTCTCTTTTTAAATCTTTAAAATCTGTAAGTACTTTGGTAGTTGAAGATACTAGATAAAGATTGGGATATTTTTCTTTTATATATTCTTTCAAGAGATCTGAAGAAACTATTACGCCATTACCTTTTTCTTCATTAAGAACTGAACACAGGTGATTGCACAGTTTATCAGACAGATGTTCGTCTTTAATTAAAGAATTACTGAAGGTAAGACAGGATGACAGATGATATTCCTTCATTAGTTTTAAACAGTCTTCTATATCATCTTCCCCATATCCTACTCTTCCTCCTGACCAGATACTGCCGGCTGGAGAACCATAGATGGATTCTATCTCTATATGATCATAAAAATATTCCCGATGTTCAGCGTATACTGAAAGGAATATCTTATAAAGATCATAGAATTCAAATAAACCCGGTAAATGAAAAGAAGCTTTTATATCAGTGTTCATAATTTATATCTGAAGATACATTTTACCTTTTCACCATTAAGGTAAAGTTCGTGATCTTTAGGAACATCTACTGTTTCTATAAATTCACCATCAAGCTTTTCGAGTATTTTATAGGAAGCCTTATTCTCAGGTGAACAGGTAATGATAAGTTCATTGAGTCCGAATTCTTTCTTCGCAATCTCAAACATCAATAGACACGCATAATAGGCATAATTATGACCACGGTAAGAAGGAAGGACATTATATCCGATATTACCGAAGTAATACATATCTCCATCATTTTTTAAACGAAGATCACAGGTTCCGACCTTTTTTGATTCATTATGGGTATAGATATCATAATAGACAGCCGGTACACCATCATATGCCGTTCTTTCACTGAAACGGTATTTTTCTTTAAGATCAACTACCGGTCCTTCATATTTTCTTTTAGCAAACAAATTAAACATCTACAGATCCATCTTATCTAAAGCTTCATCTATCTGATTATATACACCTTCAAAATCTCCGGTATACCAAGGATCTTCAACATCCCTCTCACACAGCATTTTAATCTTATGATCCTTATCATCAAGTATACGGTTGATGTAGTACATATTACTGTGATCCATGACATAAATCACATCATAGTATTCATAATCACTCTGACTTATCTTTCTCGCATAATGTCTGCCATAAGGAATATGATGTCTTTCAAGACATCTTTTGGCAGGTGGATAGATATCGTTTCCACTTTCTTCATTTGATACCGCTCTTGATGCACATTCAATATGCGGATATTTATATCTGCACATATATTCTGCCATAGCACTTCTGCAGATATTGCCGTGGCAGACAAACAACACTTTTGTATCCTGTTTCATTTTTATCCTTGTCTATTTATAAATTATATTTCATATTGACAATCATTTTTGTTATTCTCGTCATAATAATGTTACGATATATTCTTTTTTGATATTTACAATCTTCAAAATTTCAGAATCATAATCAGAATACAGTCACCATGATTTGATAAGAAAAAATAAAATAGTAATATATAAAAAACTAAACCACAGTAAACGCGCTTTATGCAGAAACTGCAAACATTATGAAAACCATCTCTAAAACTCTGAATTTTTAAGCCCAAGATTAGAATGGAGGAAAAACAAATGACAAAAACAATGAATCTAGAGGAAACAACAAGATATATCTTCTCCCTTGACTGGGATAATAACTTCACAGATGAAGAGCTTGACAATCTGGAAAATCTAGTAGAAGAAACAATAGATGAAAACGGCTGGCAGAAAGTATACGAATCATGGTGCGCATATCTGCATAACGAATGCAAAGATGAATGGTCGGTTGTTAATTTTGCATTGCACTATTGGGATTACGCTCATGACAGGTACATACCAGACCCTGTACATTTCATTGCCTATCTTTATTACAGAGTAGATACATCCAAAAATGAACGGGCATGCGAAATATTCGATTCACTCTCAGTTCAGCTTTTATCTGATGCCGGACTTATAAATGCCATTGATGATCCTTGCTACGCGGCGGAAAACGACCCTAACATATTATCCGAAATCGAAGAAATAAAAAAAACGGAACAGAACAAATAGGAGAAAGAAAAATTATGGAAGTATTAGTTTACCCTGATGGAGCAGTAATCTACAAAGAAAAAGATAAAATTATACTGGCGGTAAAAGACATACCGTTTTATGATAATAATTCGGAAAATCCAAACGAAATAATTGGATATACTACGATAGAAATTAATCCATATGATTATATAAAAATATGAATGTTGCCATTCATATTTTATTTCTTTGTAAGATATTCTACAGGTACCCTTTTTGTAAGCCACACACCATTGACAGAACAATAGAAAACATACCCCTGTTCATTCATTGATTTTGCGTTCACTTCATATACAACGGGCTTGCCATGTCTTTTTCCGACTTTTACTGCCGTCTCATAATCTTTTGATAAATGTACATACAGTCTTGACTTGGGAATAAGCCCCTGAACATCTATGGATGACGTATATTTTTCTCCGGTTCCATGATAAAGGATATCTGGCGGAGTCTGTATTTCCAGTTCCACATCAACAGGTATGGAGTGTCCCTGATTGGCTCTTATAAGTGTCCTATCTTCATTGAAGGAATATCGCTGTTTTTCATCTTCAGCTACTATTTTTTCCAGTAATGAAAAATCAATCTCACATACAGATTGTAATCCTTCTAACAGTTCGTCTACATTTGCCCATCCATGTTCATCCAGAGTAATCCCTATTTCTTCAGGTTTATGTCGGAGAATCAGACTTATAAATCTGCTTATATCTTTTTCTTTCATATTATTAATCTTAATACTCCCTTATAATAATTTTTAAACCAACTCGTTCGTTATGCAACTGTTTCCAAAATGGAAATAGTTATGTCATTATCATTTTATTATTCCTCGGTATTTTATTATTTTTTACCTATATTTACTAAAATAATATGACATCTTCTTTTTTAGTCAAATCTGGATAAGAATTCGGAACGCGCGTTCCGAATTTAAAAATCGGAAAGTCTTCCTTCCTGATTCCAGTATCGCCACTACCACTAATTGTCTTCAATTTCGTCATATCTAATGGCTGTTGCAAAATTTGCAACAACCGCTTTCTCCTCCAATTCACCTGCAAACACTGTTTTTAAAAACAGAAATTAAAGATAAAATTAAAATATGAAAAGAGTAATGAGTATTCAGGATCTGTCATGTCTTGGAAAATGTTCCTTAAGTGTGGCATTGCCTATAATATCATCCGCAGGTATTGAAACATGTGTCATCCCTACTGCCATTCTTTCTACCCATACCCGTTTTGATAATGTTCATTTCAAGGATTTATCTTATGAAATGCTTCCAATCGGCAGCCACTGGGAAAAAGAAGGCTTTGAGTTTGACTGTATCTCCAGTGGATATCTTGGCAATAAAAAACAGGTTGATAATGTCATAAAACTTATTGGTACCTTTAAAAAAGAAAAAACCATCGTAATAGTTGATCCAGCTATGGCTGATAATGGTAAGTTATACAGTGGCATAGATAAAGATTTCCCTCTAGAAATAAAAAGACTGTGTACCAAAGCCGATATCATTCTTCCCAATAAGACAGAAGGATGTCTTCTTACAGATACCCCATACAAAGAAGATATGTCAGTTGAGAAAATTCAGGATATCCTGATTAAACTTTCAGCTTATGGTCCAAAGTATGCGGTTATTACAGGTGTTGAATTAAGTGATAAGAGTTACGGTTTTATGGGATATGATTCTTTAAATAAAGAATTCTTCTCTTATGGAACTAAAAAGATAAACTATAAGACATCAGGTACGGGAGATATCTTTACATCAGCCTTTATTGGGGCATATATGAATGAATATTCTGTATATGAATCATTAAGGATTGCGGCTGATTATACATCCGCATGTATAGAAAATACCTTTAATGATCCTGACAGAATAGATTATGGTACAAACTTTGAAAAAGAAATTCCATACTATATAGAACTTCTTAATAAACATTAATCAGGCATTGCCTGATTTTTTATTATGAAGAATAAAAAACATAGAATATAATTAAATTATCTAAATATTTAATAAATAATTATTTTCATATAAGGGGATTATTATGAAAAACCGGAAATATCTGATTGGAAAAACGTTAGTCGATTTTGCGCTGATTATAGCAGGGATGCTGATAATGTACGGCATTCTTTCAAATATGCAGTATCAAAGTACCATGAATCAGCAGAAAACTGCCTGTGAAGAGGTTCTTGATACAGTAGTCGCTACACTTGAAGATAACTCTCAAGAAGAGGCACAGCTTGTTGAAATATACAATCAGAATCATCAGCAGACTCTTACCGATATAAAGTATCTTCTGACTGACGGACTGATGGATGATCTTGTAAACAAAACAAATGAAGAAAGAACTGCTGAATGGAGTTCCCTGATTGAAAGAGCCGGTGTTCAGTATCTTTTCGTTATTGATTCAAAGGGTGTCATGATGATAACTCCTGATGAACTTTTAAACGGAAGAAGTCTTATTGATATCGATTTCTTTACTCCTGAACAGGTTGATACCCTGATAAACGGTACAAATAATGAACCCGTACATGCCACCAATGATTTTGGTGACTATTATTTCTATTCAAGTTCTGTTGAATTTCAGGGAACAAACTACTACCTGATTACCGGTGCTGATACAAAGATTCTTGAAACAGAATTTGCGACACTGACCGATATTGCCGGTCTTATTGAAAACACTACTGTCGGACAGGATGGTTTCCTGTTTGCGGTAGATAAGAGTACCGGTAAATATATCTATTTCAATCATGGAGATCTCATTCTTTCGGATACTGATTATCTGGAAAGCGGTCTTAGTGATAAGGCTCTTGAAGATGGATACAGCGGTGTCGAAAAGATATCCGGTATTGATTTCTATTGTGTATCACGCAGTTTTGATGATTATGCCATTATCTCGGCAGCGATGGAAAATGCGACATTATATGGCATCAATTCTACAACCATAACTGTTGCGATTTTATGTCTTGGCTTAGCTATGATTATCTCTTTAAGTTACAGTATGATAGTCCGTAACGACTATATGCTCAAGAATATTGAAAGAGATAAATTTACGCTATATAAATCTGATGATTTTGAAATCTTCTTTGATAAGACAGTAGCCTTAAAGATTATGCCGCTTATCATAGCGTGTGCCATCATAATCGCGACTGTAACCTATTATTCACAGACCATGATGTCTTTATCCAACGCTGTAACATCTTCTGATGCAGCCTTGAACGGTTTTAACTACGCCTATGAAGAAGCTCAGCTTAAACGTGATGAAATAAAGACATATTATGACAATCAGTATATTTCCAAAGCTAAACTCCTTGCCTATTATCTTGAAGAAAATCCTTCAGTTCTTAATGAAAAGACAAATAAAACATACTTTGAATATGATGAAAACGGCAATAAGAATCAGATTCTCGATGATGAAGGAAATCCTTTAAAATCAGTTACAGAATCTTCTTCTTTAAAGAATCTCTGCAAAGATAACGGTATAGATGCGATATATGTCTTTGATGAAAGCGGCAGAACAATTGCCACATCTACCAGCAACTGGTTCTTTACCCTGAGTCTGAATGAAGAAGATCAGTCATATGTCTTCCGTAATGTCTGTGATGGTGTTCTGGATGAATATGCCCAGGAAAGCATGATGGATGATCAGGGCAACTACAACAAATACATCGGTGTAACCTTCAGCTATTACACAAGCACTGATGATAACGGCAATACCGTATATGTTTCTTCATATGACTATAAAAAATATCTTGAGGGAACATATTCAGGAAATACCATTACGCCACATACCTCACTACTGCAGATATGTGTAGATTCAACCCTGATGAATACGATTCTTTCAACAACAGATGTAACCTATGTCTTAGATAACGACGTCAATCTTTCAGGTGGATATCTGCTCGCCTTTGATACAAGTGAAGACCATAATGTCGTATATTCACCAGTCGCATCTTCAATAGGCAGAAAGGCAGCTGATATAAATATCTCTGATAAAGCCTTCAGTGGTCTATACAATGGTTTCCAGAAAGTAAACGGTATTGACTATTTCCAGTCATATCATGATTTTGATTCATACTTTATTGCGACAGCGATACCGACATCAAATATCTATGGAAGCAGACTGCAGCTGACACTGGCAACAGAGATTGTATGTTTCATCTTCCTGGTACTCTTATCAGCTATAACGACTGTTTCCAACACCAAAGAAGAAGATATGTATGAAGAACTTTTAAGTAAGACAAGCTTCTCTGATTCCGGAATAAATGTCAGAATCTTATCTCCTTCAGGAAAAGAAAAGAATACTTTAAGTGCCAGAAGCCGCTGGACGAATATGGGTATTCCATGGAACCAGAAGACACCTGAACAGAAACTGTTCACAATCGTCAATGTACTATTAGGTATCGTTACCATCTATATCATTATGATGTTTATCGGTTTACGTACAAAACTTCCTTCTGATTCACTTGTACTGTTTATCATCAGTGGACAGTGGGATCGAGCTCTTAATGTCTTTGCACTTACAGCATGTGTAGGTGTTATTGTCATGATGGTTACCGCTATGTCTATCATCAATCTGATAATAAATCTCTTTACCAATGTGCTTGGTCCTAAATCAGAAACAATCGGACATCTGATTCTATCAGTTGTGAAGTATGGCTGTACCATCTTCTGTTTCTTCTATTGTCTCTATCTATTGGGTATGGATGCCTCATCACTGATTGCCTCAGCCGGTATCCTGTCACTTGTGATAGGTTTAGGTGCACAGAGTCTTATCAGTGATATCATCGCCGGTATCTTCATCGTCTTTGAAGGTGAATTCAGAGTCGGTGATATCGTTACAGTCGATAATTTCCGTGGTACAGTTATGGATATCGGTTTAAGAACGACCAAAGTAATAAATACTGACAATTACGTCAAGATTCTCAGTAACTCCAAGATCGGCAACATCATCAATATGACAAGAGATTTATCAAGAGCTACGGTAAAACTTGATCTGGCTGCAGATGTCGATATCGATTATGTTGAAAAGATTCTTGATGAAAAACTGCCGGAAATCGGTAAAAATATTGAAGGTGCAGTTGGTGATCCTGTATTTGTCGGCGTAACAGCCATCAATCCTAAATCAATTACCATTATGGTAAGATGTTCATGTAAGGAATTACACATAAACTGGGTAACAAGAGAACTCAATAAGGAACTGCTCAAACTCCTTAAAGAAAACAATATAGCCCGTCCATAAAAACATATATGAAAAAAGATATAAACAGTAAGGGTTTCACACTTGCGGAACTGCTTATAGTAATTGCGATAATTGCCATACTGGTAGCGATAATGTTTCCGGTTTTTTCAGGTGGTATTGAAAAATCAAGAGAAGCAAAAGATGCCGCCAATGTAAGATCAGCATATGGTGAACTTATGGCAACAGTCGTTATGGAAGATAAAACTGCCGCATATAACGGCACAACCATCTACAATAATGGTGTCTATTCAGTAACCGTAAAACTGGATCAGAAAGTCGATGACTGGCAAGGCAATGTCTCCAATATCGGTGGCGTAAATAAAGGCGATGACAACTGGATAGGTATCCCGGTATCAGGAGGTACCTGCACTGTATCATACGACAGCACCAACGGTTTAATCATCAGGTGGAGTGGTACAGGAAATTCAGCCAACATCAAGCCGACATACTCAACTAAGACAGCATGGACATATGACAACAGCGATGGGAAAGGCGCTATAGGAAAAACGCTTTCTCAAGTACAAGCCGACAAAGGCTGGCCTAGTATGGTAACAGCGGTCAACAAACTGCTGACTGCAAAGGATGTTGGACCGGGAGATACAATACGCATCGCCGGAAGCGAAACTTATGTCAATTTTAAACTGGGATTCTTTATAGTAGATTCCGATATGACTATTAAATACGATTCAGGGGCAATATCTGTTGGATATAATGCTAAAGATTACGTACTTCCAACTGATCTGCCGGAAGGCTATCAGGTGGCAATTCAGATAATAGGAAAAACTACAGGTATTGCTCCAACGATTGAACAGGCTGAAGCGATATACAATCTGATATCTATCGTGAAGAACTAAAGATACGCCTTAATCAAGGCGTATCTTTTACTAATCAAGACGTCTGAGATTTTCTTCTACGAGATCCCAGAATTTTTCCAGGTCGAGACCTATACCGACTCTGGCATTAGGTGTTTTACCGCTGTTTCCGATGGTATCACAAACCGTTCTTCCATAACATGGTCCCCTATTGATATCAACTTCCACAAACATACTCTTCATTCTGAAGATTTCCGGAGCTACAAGATAGGCAACAGCTGTCACATCATGAACAGGACCGGCATCTAAATCAAAACATTCTTTCTGGGATATCAGCGTAAATCTCATCATATCACCAAAGAGTTTACCGGCCTTATTGCCTATAGCTTCCATTCTTTCTATGATATCCATAGTAGCTAAAGCCTGATTTGTCAGATCAAGTCCCATCATTGTAATAGGCACACCGGAATTGAAGACAACATAGGCAGCCTCAGGATCGGCATAGATATTGAATTCGGCAGATGGTGTCATATTGCCGGTACCATAGGCACCGCCCATCATACAGATACTTTTTATTTTAGGAATGATGTTTGGTTCCATTCTCATAGCTACCGCAATATTGGTTAGTGGTCCAACCGGAACAAGAGTTATATCTCCATCTGATTTCATCAGGGTTTTAATGATATAGCTTACAGCACTTTCTTTTTCTGCTTCCTTGGTTCTTGGGCCGAATACCGGTCCATCAAGTCCGCTTTCACCATGAACATTACCCGCTGTAAACTGTTCTCTTACAAGAGGTAAAGGCATACCACGGTATACTGGAACATCAAGCCCCAGATGATCACACACATTAAGAGTATTATTAAGTGTTCTTTCAAGTATCTGATTGCCCGCAACAACCGTAACACCCAACAGATCAATATCCGGATGAGACGCTGCCAGCATCAGCGCAATCGCATCATCATGTCCTGTGTCACAGTCAAGAATCATCTTTACTTTTCCCATAAATTATCTCCGTTATTATTTATACTCCCATTATAACAAAAGCCCATATCACTTAGGATACAGGCCTCATAATTATTCCATATTCAGATAGATAATCTCATTACCATGTTCATTCAGTACATCGTAGAGATCTTTTCCGTTTATATAAAGAGTTGCCTTATTGTCGTTAGGATGAACCGATATCAGATGATCTTTGAAATAATCATCAAATACCATTCTGACCATTCTTCTTTCATCATTGAGTATTCCAAATGGTGTAACGGCACCTCTTATCAGTCCCATTATCTTCATGAGATCTTCTTCTGAAGCAAAACTGAGTCTTCGGGAATTAAGTTTAAGCTGAATGTTTTTTATATCGACCTTAAGATTGTCTCTGCAGCTTATAAGATAATAATTTCTTTTTTTATCATCTCTCAAGAAAAGATTCTTGGCTCCTGCTTCAGGATGAGGAAGTTTAAGTTCTTCTGCTTCTTCAACCGTAAAGACAGCCTTATGTTCTACTACCTCAAAGGGTATCTTCTTTTCTTTGAGAAGATTAATGATATCCTCTTTATTCAACATTACGAATCTATACTGCAGCCTGTTTCACAGTTTTCAATATCGGTAGTCACATCATCAGTTACCGCCTTTACTTCCATGAATGCTGAAGCCCATTCAGACAGTTTTACAACTGATTTATAGTAATCTAGATCTGCATCACTTGTCGGATCAAGATAGGCTATAACTTCCCCATTCTTAAAACAGAACAGGGATGGCGTATACTGTACCTTATCCTTGATTGGATTATCTTCATACCAGATATCTCTTAAGGATACGGAATAGATATCACAGCCATTGAGTTTCTGGAATTCCTGTACAATCGGCAAGAACTTAGCACAGCTTGAACAGCCTGGAAGATAGACATGAATCAGTACCTGTTCATTTTCGGATATGACTTTATTCAGTTCTTCATTAGAAGTTATAGGAATAAAGGTATTTTCATCCGTAACGGCTGTATCATCAGTTTTGGCCGTTCCTGATTCTCTGATCTTATCCAGAGTATTGAAGTCTATGTCATGATAGATAATCTTGGAGAAATCATAATGGGTTTCTCCGTTTGTCTCATATTTTGTCTCTATCTTGTTGTTTCCTTCGTAATACCAGTAGCCTCCGGTATTGTAGATCTTTGTCTCATCCCAGCCTAGTGCCACCAGCATATTCTTCGTCATTCCGGCATATCCGCCGCCCCCGCACATTAAGAAGATGTATTTGTCTTTAGGGAAAAGAGTTTCCAATATAGACATTGATTCAGTATAGTTTGGCAGATATTCCCCATCAACATATGAGAAAAGCGTAACACCCGTATAGGTGTTTCCGACTGCTTCCGGTAAACCTTCAACGTTGCATAAATAGGGATATGGAACTACCTCAAAACCACTTACAATGCCGCTTAAATAAGAGTCGCCACCAATGGCTTCATAGTTCGCCTCATCCTTCAGCATACGCATATCGCGGTATACGCTATCCTTACGTCCAAGATAGAGGTCTATGGTTGATTCATTGATATTGGCATCTATCCCAAGTTCCCCTCTTAGTCCGCTTTCGACACTCGGCAAAGGAAGCTTCTTTTCCTGGCATGAAGAGAAACCGCTGATAAACAGTAATATCAGAAGTACTTTTAAAAATTTCTGCATAAATATATTTTAGTGATAATTATCTGATTTGTATATGAAAACGTTCTATACAAGCTGCATATTCATGAAGTTTTCAATATCTTCAGCAGTTCTGATGATTTCTGAAGACAGGTTTTCACATCCTGTACCGGTAATCAGCAGATCATCTTCAATTCGAATACCGATACCTTCATCAGCGATATATAGACCTGGTTCATTGGAGATGACATTACCCGCTTCAAGTACAGAACCCATCCCACCATCGCAGTCGTGGGTATCAAGACCGATATGATGTGATACAGAATGATAATAGTATTCTGATACATCATTCATAAGCCCATGTTTAGGAAGTTCAAGTTTATAGTAATCAACTACCATCTGATTTAAATCCTTTAATTTGACACCTACTCTGGCATTGTCTTCCACAATCTTCTGGGCATTTAAGACGATATTATAGATCTCTTTCTGTCTTTCAGTGAACTTTCCATTTACCGGGAAGGTTCTTGAGATATCGGCACAGTAATGAGAATATGAAGCACCAAGATCACAAAGGAAGAGTTCACCATCTTCCATTACCTGATTATTATCGGAATAGTGAAGAATAGTCGCTCTTTCGCCTGATGCGGCAATTGTATTGAAGGCTTTTTCACGGCACATTGACTGCATCAGTACAAAGTCAAAGACCCCTTCCATCTCCATTTCATTCATACCTGGTTTGACCGCTTTCATCATCTGGGCAATACCCTGATTGGTGATATGAATCGCTTTCTTCATACAGCTGATCTCATAATCATCCTTATGTAAACGCATATTGGTAAGTACAGGGAAGATATCCTTATAGATAACAGTCGGATATTTTTCTTTCAGCTTTCTTAAATACTGATCAGCCACGGTTGAAGCCTGATCCATACTGTAATGCCACATATCAAAATAGAACTTGAAGGTATTATCCCTTCTCATTCTGTTCATTAAAGATGAGACATGGGAATCAAGTTCATCATAGTTTCTGACATCCTTAATTTCAGATATTTCAGTAGCCTTTTGAGGCAGTATTCTTCCTCCTACCCATTTGGCCATCAGTTCATCGTATGGAAGCGTAAAGAGTACTTCGTAATATGAACCGTCAATACTGTACATAAGTAAGGCCATGTTTTCCTGTTCAAGACCGCTCAGATAATAGAAATTACGGTCTACGGAAAAACGGTAGCTTTCATCCTGGGATTTCATAGGCGCAACACCGGAAAACAGCAGTATGGCAGTATTTGCCTTTAAAGATTTCGCAATCTTATCTCTTCGATTAGAATATGGATTCATCTTCTTCTCCTTTATCTTTATAAGAAACTTTTATAATTTCATCATTATTTACACATTCATCAATAAAAGACTGATAATCAAACAGTGATTCATAGTATACACATCTGTTTTCCTTAGGTTTTGTTACCGGATTCTTTGGATCAAAGATTGTACAGCAGTCTTCAAAAGGAAGGATACTGGTTTCATAGGTATCAATCTTTTTGGCCATATCGATAATTTCTACCTTATCCATCATACATAAAGGTCTAAGTATCAGCGTATCCGCAACCTTACCGATTACACTTATCGATTCAGGAGTCTGTGAGGCAACCTGTCCTATAGATTCACCATTGGTTATAACTCCAATCTTTCTTTTTTTGCATATTTCATCCGCAATACGATACATCATGCGTCTCATAATGGTGATACAGTATGGTTCATCGACGTTCTTATATATTGCCAACTGCAGTTCCGTAAACGGTATGACATGGACATTGATGCTTCCCTGAGATACCGATATCTTTCTTGCCAGAGTAAGTACTTTTTCCAAAGCCTGTTTAGAAGTATATGGCTGCGAGGCAAAGTGGATACATTCAATCTGTAAACCTCTTTTCATCGTCATAAAAGCCGCTACAGGTGAATCAATACCGCCTGACATCATAACCATGGCCTTACCGTTTATACCTACAGGATATCCTCCATGTCCCTTTATCTTTTCATCCATGATATATACATAATCCTTATCTACAGATACATAGACCATCAGTTCCGGATTATGAACATCAACTGTTAAATCAGTATTATGAAGAATATTCCCCGCAAGGGCTCTATTTATATCATCAGATCTCATAGGAAATGATTTATCATGTCTCTTGGTCGCAATCTTGAAAGTCTTTTTACTGGATGATATAGCCATCTTTAAAGATACTTCCTTCATCTTATCGATATCTCTTTCAACTCTTACAGCACCTGAAAAATAGGCATAGCCAAAAACATCCTTCAGATCATTTCTTATCTTTGCATAATCTTCATTATTAAGTTTTATGAATAAACCATCATGAAGCGTATTATAGGTAAGTCCAGGATAATCTGATAGTCTTTTACGGATATTGTTGCTTAACTGACGGGTAAACTCCTTACGGTTTTTACCTTTGGTTGATAATTCTCCATATCTTACAACGACATGGTCATACATTAATTCAGGCATATCTTTTTAGGATCTCCTTTAAACATTCAATAAAATAATCAATATCTTCGATAGTGTTTGTATAATCAAAGGAAACACGGATAGCGTATGTATCATCTATATCCATACTGTTCAAAGTCCTGTTTGGTTCATTCTTCTTTGAGCCACACGTTGACTTGGAAGAAACCATAATACCTTTATTATTAAGGGCATTAAGAAGAACTTCCGACTGAACAGGAGTAGAGATATTGATAAGACTCTTTAATCCCCCTAGAGGAGAATTGATTGTCACCATATCATTCAGACCATCCATAAGTCTCTTATGCAAACTATTCAAATATACTTCATCACTACGCATCTTTTCAAGACTTAAGCGCAAAGTTTTCGCAAGAACGATATTGACTAAGGCATTTGATGTACCACCTCTGATCGAAAATTCCTGCTGGCCACCGGATATGATAGGCATGAGTTCAATATGACTCTTGCGGTATAAGGCTCCGCTTCCTTTAAGTCCATGAATCTTATGTGCAGAAAAGCTTGCCATATCCACATTGTTTAAATCAATCTCAAGTTTTCCCAAAGCCTGAGTTATATCAGAGTGAAAATAAACACCAGGGTGTTTTTTTACTGTTTTACCTATCTCATTAATATCATTTATTGAGCCTATCTCATTATTGACCATCATAACCGATACAAGTAAGGTATCTTTTCTGATAGCTTCTTCAACCATCTCAGCTGTTATTACACCATTCTGATCAGGTTTAAGATATGTTACTTCATATCCGAATTCTTCCATCTGTCTGAACGCATTATAGGTGGAGGAATGTTCATAGATACTGGTAATAAGATGTTTTCTGTCTTTATTCTTTAAACATAAACCCTTAATAGCCAATGAGTTTGCCTCGGAAGCTCCTGATGTAAAGATAATATCTTCCTTTTTTACCTTCAGCATCTGTGCAATATTCTTACGGGCTTTTTCCTGCATATCATAAATAGCGACACCATCGTCATACAGGGCGTCGCTATTACAGTAGTATTTATCAAGTAATTTCTTATAGGTATCCAGAACTTCAGGATGAACCGAGGTCGTCGATACCGCATCGAGGTAAACCTTCACTACATCGTCTCCAGAATCTTCTGATCAGCGTTATCAGGGAAGAGTGTCTCCATGCAGGATATGGCAGTCTTCAGGGCTTTGGTATATTCACCATTGATATACTGGAATTCCGCTTTGGAAAGTTCAGAATCAATCTCCGGATAGCTTGAACGGTACTTGTTGCCGAAGACTATCGCATTTTCAACCATGATGGCCATACCGACAATATTATTGACATTGTTGTAGAACTTATAGATGAAATCAATAGCTTCATCAAGATAACTGTTCAATGCATCTATATCAATCGGAATCTCATTGAGCATCTTTCTTATTTCACCGATATATTCTCTTGATTTCTTTAAGTCATCAGAATATTCATCCGCAATAGATGGAAGATTGTATTCTTCAATCTTGGATTCAACTTCCGATACCACAAGCTGCAGTTTGGTAAGCTGCGTGCTGGCTCTGTTTTCACCATCATTTGATCTGTCGATGACGGTCTTATAGGAGAACATCTGTTTCATATCGTTTTCTACCACATCGACCAGTTTTTCCGCATCAAGCAGAATCTGTGATGCCGGTTTGGTAGCTGATGTGAGTTCTTCCTGAATATCAGCGTACTGCTCCTTGTACTTTTCAATTTCGGCACGCTGTTTCTTTAATGCCTGATTAAGACTGTCTAAGCCGAATCTCTGCGAATCCTTGTCGTAGGCAACTCTTACATAGTTTTCAACCTTTTCAAGTTCCTGAATATGCTGGTAGGCCTTATCATTTGTTTCCTTGGCTTCCTTATATGAACGGTTTTCCGCATTTAAAGCTTCAGTAAGACTGTTGAGTTCTTCCTTGGCTCTGGTGACATTATCCTTAACCCCTTCAGTATTGGCTATAGATAACTTTGCGAGATCTTCCTTAAGGGTTGTTTCAATATTCTTGAGTTTTTCTTCAACTTCAAGATGATCGATATTGATACATCTCTGTTTGGTTAAAGAATATTCACGATTCGCTTCATCAAGCATGATAGGTAAAACCCCACGGGTCTCTTTTATCAGTTTAGGAACGGCATTCGCATTCTTTTTGATGGATTCGAGGAAATTATCAATCTCTTCAAGTTCAGCCTGGGCCTGACTGTAGTCATTGGCGTACATCCATTCTTCACTTGAGGCAAACAGATCTTCACATTCCTTCAGATTATCCATAAAGCCGTTATATGAGATAGAAAGCAATTTGGCATTGGCATTGATGGTCTCTTTGACAACTCTGTAATCTTCCTTGAGCTTTGAAGCGTATTCCCGCTGCTGATTTTCTCTTTTGGAGAATTCATCAAGGAAGGAATCGATATCCTTTACTTCTTCCTCACAGATCTTTATCTTTTCATCAGCCTGTTTAGCCGCATTTGTAGCGTCTTTGTACTTTCTGGTCTTGAACAGATCATCAACGTTATCCATCATATCCTGAACTTCATTGATACGCTTTTCGGTCTCTTCAAATTTTGTATAGTATTCCTGAACTGACTTTGACATCTGTTCGTTGCGCTTGGCCATAGCCTGAGCCTTGGTCAGTTTGAAAGCCAGAGGTGCTGTTTTGATTGCATTGAAACGCACATATAAAGAATCAATCTCTTTCTTGAGCTTGTCTTTTCTGTTGTTGAAGATTATAAGTATAACTATAATAGCGATAATCGCTACAAGTACCCCGATCAGGATTATAATAGTGTTGTTGTCAATATTTCCCATATACAAATATATTACTATTTAAAATATCATTTTTCAATTGACTAAACCAATACGTTTTGGTATATTAATAAAGCACATAAATTAGCAGCATGTAAAGTTATCAGTACATGCGTCTGTACCTTATAGAGGAAACAAGTAGCCCGGCGCTAGCGGTGAACATTGCATACAGACACACCTGATAATGGTTTACACCTGTACTTTACTTAAGGAGGTAAACACTTATGTCAAGAAACACAGGTCCCGTTTGGCGTATATCAAGACGTCTTAATTTCTCAGTATTGGAAACTGGTGAAGAATTAGCAAAGAGACCTTACATTCCTGGTCAGCATGGAGCCGCTGGCAAGAGAATCAAGCAGACAAACTACGGTCTGCAGAAAGCTGAAAAGCAGAAGTTAAGACACATGTACGGTCTTAGCGAAAAACAGTTCTACAACACTTATTCCAAGTGTGTAAGAATGTCCGGTAACACAGGTACCAACTTATTCGTAACACTTGAATCAAGACTGGATTCACTTGTATACCGTATGGGCTTCGCCAGAACAAGAAAACAGGCTAGACAGTTAGTCAACCATGGACATGTTCTGGTAAACGGCAAGAAGGTAGATATCCCTTCAGCCATCATCAAAGTCGGTTCAACTGTTGAAATCAAAGAAAACTTCAAAAACAACCCTATTGTTACTGAAGCATTGGATTCTGTAGTAAGTTTCAAAGATTTCGTTGAAGTAGACAAAGAAAACAAAAAAGGCAAGTACGTACGTCATCCAGAAAGAAAAGAACTCAATCCGGATATCAACGAACTGCTGATCATCGAATACTACAACAGATAGTAGTCAGACTGATGAAACAAAGGTGTATCGAAAGATACATCTTTTTTTATATTCATTAAAAAAGAGATGACTACTTATTCATCTCTTCAAGAATTATGTTTCTTACTTCTTCTACAGCCTTATCAAGATCATCATTACATACGACATGTTTATAGGAATCTACTTCCTTTAATTCTTCTCTTGCCTTGGACATACGTTTGAGAATTGTTTCTTCATCTTCCGTACCCCTGGCTCTGATTCTTCTTTCAAGTTCTTCCATTGAAGGCGGAACGATATAGATACTTAAGGCATCAGGACATTTTTCCATAACCTGTTTAGCCCCTCTTATCTCAATTTCCAGGATGACATTCTTTCCTTCATTACGCATCTTTTCGACGTAATCCTTAGGGGTACCGTAATCATTATCGACAAATCTTGCGTGTTCAAGAAGTTTTCCTTCCTTTACAGCTTCCAGAAATTCTTTTTTGCTGACATAGAAATAACTGACACCATCAATCTCCCCTTCTCGAGGTTTTCTGGTGGTCATGGAAACTGAATATGCCAGATTAAGATCTTCCATCGGCATCAGTTTCTTGAGGATAGTGCCCTTTCCTACACCAGATAAGCCACTGTATACTATCAGTAATCCTTTTTTCATACCCTCATTCTACTACATAAGCTAAAATTAAAGTATGAATATTTTATGTCCACACTGTAAAAATATCCTTAAGAGATACGATAATACCTACCGCTGTATAAACGGACACAGTTTTGATATCGCAAGACAGGGATATGTAAACCTCAATCTTCACAATTCACAGAATACCGGTGATAATCCCGATATGATAAATGCCCGTAAGGAATTCCTGGAAAAAGACTATTACGCCTTCATGAAAAGAAAGGTCAATGAACTATTAAGTCCTGAAGATACATTAGTAGATTTGGCTTGTGGCGAAGGATATTATACAAAAGATTTCATCTGTAAAGACAAGATCGGTATTGATCTCAGCAAACAGGGCCTAAAGACAGCTTCTAAAGATGATAAAAATACGACATATCTTTTGAGTTCTATCTTTCATTGTCCTTTGGAAGATGAAAGTGCCGATAAGATAATTACCATCTTTGCCCCGATAGCCAAAGAAGAAATTAGAAGAATACTAAAAAAAGACGGTCTTTTCATTCTGGTAAAACCGGATGTAAACCATCTCTATGAATTAAAAAGCGCTATCTATGAAAATCCCTACTATAACGAGACAGAAGATATTGATATTCCAGGATTAACACTCATAAATGAGATCCCTGTATCAGATAAGGCATTACTTGAACATCAGGATATCATGAATCTTTTTGCGATGACTCCTTATTATCACAAGACATCTATATCTGATAAAGAAAAACTGAATTCTGTTGAATCTTTAGAAATCAGTTTTGCCTTTCTTATTGATGTATATCAGAAACTTTAGTTATCCGCGTTTTTTCTTGGTCTTTGACTGTACAAAGCCCATAACTCTAGTGCACATTTCAATAGGCATGTGTCTAACAAAAGCGATGGCTATCTTATAAGGAAGACCATCAATGGCATATGCCTTGTTTTCATCAAACATCTTCATCGCCGTATCAGCCGCATTATCAGTGGTTCTCGCGAAGATATTCTTGTAGACAAATGATGTTTCGCCATTGGCAGTTTCCCAGAATTCTGACTTGGTAGGTGCCGGACACAGTACCGAAACCTTGATACCGTCTTTCTTCAGTTCTTCTCTTAAAGCCATGGAGAAAGACATCACAAAGGCTTTGGTCGCATAGTATACCGCCATATATGGGCCAGGCATGAAACTTGCCACACTTCCTGTATTGATGATATGACCGTAATGATCATCTTTCATATCTTTAATGAAATAATATGTCAGTTCTACTAATGCCTTATTATTAAGATCAATCATCTTCTTGAATTTATCAATATCCCCATCGATAAACTTTCCATAATCACCAAATCCCGCATTATTCACAAGAACGGATATACGGTATCTGTTGTCCTTACAGTATTCATATACAGCGTATGGATTTTCTGTAATATCATACGCCATATAATCAACATTTACACCTGTAGCGTTTTCTATTCTGTATTTGATGTCTTTCAGAAGATTTTCTCTTCTTGCCACCAGCAAAAGATCATACCCTTTTTCCGCAAATCTTTCAGCCATCTTTTCACCGATTCCACTCGATGCTCCTGTAATAAGTACTCTCATTATTCTTCCAGCTCCTGTGCAATTTCCTCTATTTTATTCAATCGATGTTTCATACCTGATTTGGATATGACATCACCATAGTTTTTCTGATATGCTTCACATAATTCAAGCAGTGAATAATCCTGATATTTCATTCTTAAATCTGCGACATTTCTGATCTTTTCCGGCATTTTCTCATATTTGCCCGCCTGAATGATCTTTTCGATATATTCCACCTGTTTCAAGGAAGCGTTTATCGTCTTTACTTCATTGGCTATTTCACAGTTGTTGATACGGCTGTTGGAATTCACAAAATCTCTTTCGATTCTTTCATCTTCAAACTGCATCATCGCTGTATGGGCACCAATCAGTGCCAGAAAATCCGAAATATAATCAGCCTTTTTGACATAGACGACATACCTTGATCTTCTTTTGACAATCTTGGCGCTGATATTGAAACGTGATAAGAGCTTTACGACAAAGTTGGCATGTTCTATCTCGGATAAGGACATCTCCAGATGATAGTTTGAACTGTAAGGAGAGTTGCATGATCCGTATGCCAGAAATACACCCGCAAGATATGAGGCAGCACAGCAGTTTCTCATGATGACTTCATAGCTTGGATGAGACTGCAGACCTCTTTCATTATAGATACCAAGATCCGTCATGATCTTTGATGCCAGATGATGAATCTCGACAGTATAGACATTGTTCTTTTTGAGATTGGTTTTCTTCGCTACCTGAAGATGAGTTTCCACATCAAATTCTTTCTTGATTAAAGATATTATTCTTTTGGCGGTTGTCGGACTTTCACTTCTTACAAGTATTCCTAAACCACTAGAAGATATTGTCAAAGAACTGGTCAGCTGTATAATGGCACTGAGCTGTGCACGGATACAGTGATCAGAGAGTTCAACATTGGCTATTTCCTGTTTTATTTCCGTAGTAAAAGACATCAGATAATACTTTCTATGACTTTACCGATCTTTTCAGAATCATGTCTTACAAGATTATTGTCAAATTTCAGAAGATCAAATCTTCTTACTTCCACACCTGAATCACCATTATCAACTACTTCAATGGAATTTTCTTTGGAATATCTTAAGATGATATCATCAGGGATTTTATTGTTATGCATAATCACAAGATCTACATCGGTATTATGATTCCTTAAGGCTTCCACGTGTTTTCTTAAATCATAGTTGTAGGTCTCATTTGACTGGGTCATACAGTTGGCAAAATAGATCTTCTGGGCCTTGGAATTTCTTAAGGC
Organism: Erysipelotrichaceae bacterium; assembly: GCA_030523555.1. Classification (GTDB taxonomy): domain Bacteria; phylum Bacillota_I; class Bacilli_A; order Erysipelotrichales; family Erysipelotrichaceae; genus Colivicinus. Next base: position 36,862 of record JAUNIH010000003.1, on the reverse strand, counting down.
ACGGTTAATGCCGTGAATTATTGTATTTGGAAGTATGGATGTATATAGGGAACCTATTCCATAGATGATGATATCGGCCTTTTCTATAGCTTCAACAGCTTTGGGATTGGCCTTTACATCATGTCTGTAGAAGACCTTGGAGATATCATGAATTCTGCTTGGAATATTGGCTTCACCCTTGACGATTGTATCATCATCCATTCTGGCAAAAAGCGTTACATATTCATATGTCGAAGGAATGATTTCCCCTTTTATCTGAAGTAATGATCCTGTAAGATTAATCGCATCAGAGAATGAACCGGTCATATTGGTCAGAGCTGTAAGAATAAGATTGCCCAGAGAATGTCCGGATATATCCTGACCGTCATTTCCTTCAAATCGGTAGTTCATGAGATCCTGCAGCATAGGATCGCATTCTGATAAGGATACTAAGACATTACGTATGTCGCCCATGGCCGGAATCGTATATCTCTGTCTTAATCTTCCTGTTGATCCCCCATCATCCGCAACGGTCACAATCGCTGAAAAAGAAATACCTTCGATATTTCTGATGCCCTTCATAATTGTGGACAGTCCATGTCCGCCACCTATTACGACAATATTTTTCATTTCAGTTCCCTGTGCTTGCGATAGCACATGTATTTTTCTCTGTAGTGTTCATAAAGATAATTGGCTACCGTAACAGATCGATGCTGTCCACCGGTACAGCCGATACATACCATAATATGACGTTTTTCCTTACGGTTGCAGCTTTCAAAATAGAAATCAAGATAGGAAACAAGTTTTTCAAGATAGGCTTCTGTCGTCTTTGAATTCAGAACATAATCTCTTACCGGCTGATCATTGCCTGTCTGCGGTTTAAGTTCTGCCACATAGAAAGGATTCTTAAGAATACGCACATCAAAAACCACATCGGCATCATCAGGTACCCCATTCTTGAATCCGAATGATTCAAAGGTAACAGCCAGATTGTTATGCGGATTATAATCCAGAATCGAATCGAGAATTTCTTTAAGCTGAGCTATACTCAGATTACTTGTATCAATTATATGGGCACTGGTATCTTCAAAATTGGCAATGATATTCTTTTCTATCTCTACCGCTTCTTCAATACTTGAAACGATATTGCTGACAACCAGCGGATGAACACGTCTAGAGAATTTATAACGGTTGATAACAGTTTCCCTGTTGGCATCAATCAGTATAAGATCCATGTCAATTTCAAAGTTGGAGAAATACGCATAGAACTTTTCAAGATCCAGCAAACCGATAGTCAGTGCGACCTTCTGATATTTGATGGATTCACTCGTATTTATCAGTTCCATCAGATCTTCAAGAAGTTCAATAGGATACTGGTCAATACAGGTATAGCCCATATCTTCCAGTACATTGGATGCGGTTGTCTTGCCGGCACCTGAAATGCCGCTTATCAGTACCAGTTTTTTCATACTTTCATTTTACTCCACATTTTTTGGTGTGCCTAGTCATAGAGAATGAACTTTACAGGAAATTCATTAAAGAAATCAATCAGAATCCCGTATTTCATATAACATGTCCCTTAATTCAGCCGCTCTTTCAAAATTGAGCTGTTTTGCCGCCTGTCTCATTTCTGCCTCAATAGAAGCCATAAGTTTTTCTTTTTCCGCTTTGGTATGTTTCTTCTTGGATACATACTTCTTCGACATTTCCCTGGTCTCTTTGGAATGTATTGTTTCACTTATTGATTTGACTATTGATTTAGGAATGATATTGTTTCGGATATTGTATTCTTCCTGTATCTTTCTTCTACGGTTTGTCTCATCTATCGCAATCTTCATTGAATCAGTTATCTTATCCGCATACATGATTACTCTTCCATGGACATTTCTGGCAGCACGACCGATAGTCTGAATAAGGGATCTGCTGCTTCTTAAAAAGCCTTCCTTATCAGCGTCAAGTATCGCAATCAAAGATACTTCTGGAATATCCAGACCTTCTCTTAAAAGGTTTATACCGACCAGGACATCATATTCCCCTTTTCTTAAACCCTGAATGATTTCGGTTCTTTCAATGGTCTTTGTCTCATGATGAAGATAGGCTACCTTATAATCGAGTTTTTTAAGATAGTCTGTAAGATCTTCCGCCATCTTGACAGTTAAAGTAGTTATAAGAACTCTTTCCTTATTTTCAATATTCCTGTTTATCTCTTCGATAAGATCATCAATCTGCCCCATTGTCGGTCTTACTTCAACACTTGGATCAACCAGTCCTGTAGGTCTTATCAGCTGTTCAATCGGGGCCGGTGATCTTTCAAGTTCATAATCGCCCGGTGTCGCAGACATATATATTCTTTGTGCGTTCAGTTCTTCCCATTCGTTGAACATCATCGGACGGTTTTCTAAAGCGCTGGGAAGCCTGAAACCATAATCTACCAGTGTCTGTTTTCTTGCGTGGTCACCATTGAACATACCTCTTATCTGCGGTAATGAGACGTGAGATTCATCGACAACTATCAGATAATCATCACCGAAGTAATCAAAAAGATTGTAAGGTCTTTCTCCCGGTACACGATGATCTATATGCATGGCATAGTTTTCAATACCTGAACACATGCCCATTTCTCTTAATGATTCAATATCATATCGGCATCGCTGTTCAAGTCTTTCATATTCAAGCGGTTTATTGTGTTCCTTAAAATATATCAGTCTTTCTTCAAGTTCCTTTTCAATATTGTCACAGGCGATATTTATATCATTCTGATTTCTGGCGTATCCAGAAGCTGGGAAGAATGAATAAACGGTATAGCCATCAAGAACATTCTTGGTTACAGGATCAATCTCCGTTATTCTTTCAATCTCATCATCAAACATCTCTATTCTGATAAAGAATCTGTCTGTATGGCCAGGTCTTACTTCTATTACATCTCCCTTAACCGAGAATGTACCTCTTAAGGTATCCATATCGTTACGCTGGTATTGCATTACCAGCAGTCTTTTCATGAGTTCCTGCCGGTCTATTATTTCCCCTACCTTTAATGTAAAAAACATATCCTTATAGTCTTCAGGATTACTTCCGGCATAGATACAGGCAACTGAAGCTACGACAATAACGTCCCTTCTTTCAAGAAGTGAATTGTATGCCGACATTCTTAACATATCTATCTCATCATTGGTTACCGCATTTTTTTCAATATAGGTATCCGTTTTAGGCATATAGGCTTCAGGCTGATAGTAGTCAAAGTTGGAGACAAAGTATTCAACGGCATTTTCTGGGAAAAGAGCCTTGAATTCACTGTACAGCTGAGCGGCAAGGGTCTTATTATGCGCAAAGACAAGTGTCGGTTTATTGACTTCATTTATGACATTGGCAATCGTAAAAGTCTTACCGGTACCGGTAGCTCCAAGCAGAACCTGTTCATGTGTACCATTATTAATACCTTCCACAAGTTTTCTTATAGCCTCGGGCTGATCACCTGTTGGTTTATATTCACTTATAAGATTAAACAGTTTTTCTTCCATACTCTTATATATTATATATAATTTATATGTACTGATTCTGGGTATTTTTGGCACACCTGTAACCATTATTCAGCAATTTTTAAATAAAATTGCCAGAAAAGTGCTAAAAATTGTTGAATTGGTGAAGGACATTTGTTATGATAAGAAGGCTGATGTAGAACCGAAAGGTTCTATATTTAAGTGAAAAACATGGCACACCTGTAAAAGTGTGCATAAATAGGAAAGGAGTAAAATCAATGCCAACAATTAATCAGTTAATCAGAAAAGGCAGACAGTCTAAGACATTCAAATCTAAAGCTCCGGCTCTTAACAGAGGTTTCAACTCTTTAAAGAACAGACCAATTGATTTACCGGCTCCACAGAAAAGAGGCGTATGTACCCGTGTAGGTACTATGACTCCTAAGAAGCCTAACTCAGCTTTAAGAAAGTATGCCCGTGTACGTTTATCTAACGGTATGGAAGTTACAGCTTACATTCCGGGTATCGGACACAATCTGCAGGAACACTCAGTTGTCATGATCCGTGGCGGACGTGTTAAGGACCTTCCTGGTGTGCGTTATCACATCATCAGAGGTACACTTGACTGCGCGGGTGTAAATGACCGTAAACAGGGTCGTTCATTATATGGTGCTAAAAAACCTAAGAAATAAAACATGAAAGGAGATTAAAAATGCCAAGAAAAGGACATGTTGCGAAAAGAGATGTATTAGTAGATCCAATTTACAATTCAAAGCTTGTAACACGCTTAATCAACAAAATCATGTTAGATGGTAAAAAAGGTGTTGCTCAGAATATTCTATATAATGCATTCGACATCGTAGAAAAGAAAACCGGTTCTCAGCCAATGGAAGTGTTTGAAAAGGCACTTGACAATGTAATGCCAGAACTGGAATTGAAATTAAGAAGAGTTGGTGGTGCGAACTACCAGGTTCCAGTAGAAGTAAGTGCTGAAAGAAGACTTACTTTAGGTCTCAGATGGATCGTTAACTATTCAAGATTAAGATCTGAAAAGACTATGGAAGAAAGATTAGCCAATGAAATCATTGATGCCTCAAATGGTGTTGGACAGTCTGTGAAGAAGAAAGAAGACACTCATAAGATGGCTGAAGCAAATAAAGCGTTTGCTCATTACCGCTGGTAATAGAAAGGAACTTTATGGCTCGTCAATATAAACTCGCAAACATGAGAAACATCGGTATCATGGCGCATATCGATGCGGGTAAGACTACCTGTACGGAAAGAATTCTGTTCTTCACAGGTAAGACCCATAAGATCGGTGAAACTCATGATGGTGCCAGCCAGATGGACTGGATGGAACAGGAACAGGAAAGAGGTATCACTATCACTTCCGCTGCGACTACAACCTTCTGGAAAGGTTCAAAACAGCAGCTTCCTGATACAAGAATCAACATCATCGATACCCCAGGACACGTTGACTTCACTATCGAAGTTGAACGTTCATTAAGAGTACTTGATGGTGCGGTTACTGTATTAGACTCTAAAGCAGGTGTTGAACCTCAGACTGAAACAGTATGGAGACAGGCATCAGCCTACAAGGTTCCAAGAATTGTTTTCTCAAACAAGATGGACGCTACAGGTGCTGACTTCATGATGTCTGTAAGATCAATCGGCGAAAAGCTGGCTGCTAAGGCTGCAGCTATTCAGATGCCTATCGGTGCTGAAAATACTTTCCGTGGAATCATTGATCTTGTAGAAATGAAACAGTACATGTATCCAAATGATAACGGTACAGGAATTATCGAAAGTGAAATTGAAGATCAGTACAAATCTGAAGCTGAATCTTTAAGAGCTGAACTGGTAGAAATGCTGTGTGACTTCGATGACACAATGATGGAAAAATACCTTGAAGGTGAAGAAATCAGTGTCGCTGAAATCAAAAACGCTATCCGTGCAGCAGTACTTACTTCTGAATTCTTCCCTGTATTATGCGGTTCTGCATACAAGAACAAAGGTATTCAGTTATTACTGGATGCGGTTGTTGAATACTTACCATCACCTGTTGATGTACCAGCTATCAAGGGTACACTTGATGATGGCACAGAAGAAGAAAGAAAAGCTGATGATAACGAACCATTCGCTGCTCTGGCTTTCAAGGTTATGACTGACCCATTCGTTGGTAAGCTGACATACTTCAGAGTTTACTCAGGTACAGCTACTGCCGGAAGTTACGTATATAACGCAACCAAGGATAGTAAGGAAAGATTCGGTAGACTTGTGCAGATGCATGCCAACCACCGTCAGGATATTGAAGAAGTACTGGCTGGTGATATCGCTGCCGCTGTAGGTTTAAAGAATACTACTACAGGTGATACATTATGTGATGAAAAACATCCTATCATCTTAGAATCAATGGTATTCCCTGAACCAGTTATTCAGATGTCTATTGAACCTAAGACCAAGAATGACTCTGACAAGATGGATATCGCTCTGGTTAAGTTATCAGAAGAAGATCCAACCTTCAAGGCTTATACCGATGAAGAAACAGGTCAGACTATCATTGCCGGTATGGGTGAATTACACCTCGATATCATGGTTGACCGTATGAAGAGAGAATTCAAGGTAGACTGCAATATGGGTAAACCTCAGGTTGCCTACCGTGAAACTATCAAAGGTACAGCTGACTGTGAAGGCAAATTCGTCAGACAGTCCGGTGGTAAAGGTCAGTATGGTCACGTATGGATCAAGTTTGAACCTAACGAACAGGGTAAAGGCTTCGAATTTATCGATGCGGTAGTAGGAGGAAGCGTTCCTAGAGAATACATCAAGCCTACAGAAGACGGCTTAAGAGCTGCCTTAAACAACGGTTTAATCGCCGGTTATCCGGTAGTTGATATTAAAGCCACATTATTTGATGGTTCATACCATGAAGTCGACTCTTCAGAAATGGCCTTCAAGACAGCTGCTTCTTTAGCTCTTAAGGAAGCCGCAAAGAAATGTAGCCCAGTCATCCTGGAACCTATCATGGACGTTGAAATAACCGTTCCATCTGAATACATGGGTACCGTTATGGGTGATGTTACAAAACGTCGTGGACATATCAATAACCAGGAAGAAAGAGGTAACGCCATCGTTATCAGAGCGTATATTCCTCTTTCACAGATGTTCGGTTACGCAACTGACCTGCGTTCAAATACACAGGGTCGTGGTAACTTTATGATGCAGATGGACCACTATGCAGAGGTTCCAGCTAGCGTCGCTGAAGAAATTGCCAAGAAAAACGTTAAGGCATAATTGTCAAAGCATGCGTTTTATCTTAAAATAAGAAAGTAAATTATAGGAGGATAATCTTAAAATGGCAAAAGAAAAATTTGACCGTTCGTTAGAACATGTCAATGTTGGTACTATTGGTCACGTTGACCATGGTAAGACTACTTTAACTGCTGCTATCACTAAAGTTTTAGCAGAAAAGGGTCAGGCTGAATTCAAGGCTTACGATCAGATCGATGGAGCTCCAGAAGAAAAGGCTCGTGGTATCACTATTAACACTGCACACGTTGAATACAAGACAGCTAAGAGACACTACGCTCATGTAGACTGCCCAGGACACGCTGACTACGTTAAGAACATGATCACTGGTGCTGCTCAGATGGATGGTGCTATCCTGGTTGTTGCCGCAACTGATGGACCAATGCCTCAGACTCGTGAACATATCCTGCTCGCCAGACAGGTTGGTGTTCCTTACATTGTTGTATTCCTTAACAAGTGCGATATGGTTGATGATGAAGAATTAATCGACCTCGTTGAAATGGAAGTTAGAGAATTACTGGACGAATACGGATTCGATGGTGATAACACTCCAATCATCCGTGGTTCTGCCTTAAAGGCTCTTGAAGGTGATCCACAGTGGCTCGGCTGCATCGATGAATTAATGGATGCTGTTGATACTTATATCCCTTCTCCAGCCAGAGAAATGGACAAGCCATTCTTAATGTCTGTAGAAGACGTATTCACAATCTCTGGTCGTGGTACAGTTGCTACAGGTAGAGTAGAACGTGGTGTTGCTCACTTAAACGATGAAGTTGAAATCGTTGGTATCAAGGAAACAAGAAAGACAGTTATCACTGGTCTTGAAATGTTCCACAAGCAGTTAGACCAGGCTGAAGCTGGTGATAATATCGGTGCATTACTTCGTGGTGTTAACCGTGATGAAATCGAAAGAGGTCAGGTATTAGCTAAACCAGGTTCAGTTACTCCTCATACTACTTTCACTGCTCAGGTTTACGTATTAACCAAGGAAGAAGGCGGCCGTCATACACCATTCGTTGCCAACTACCGTCCTCAGTTCTATTTCCGTACAACTGACGTTACTGGTGTTATCCAGGACTTAGGTGGTGCAGAAATGGTTATGCCAGGTGACCACGTAGAAATGACTGTTGAACTGATCGCTCCTATCGCTATCGAAGAAGGAACAAAGTTCTCTATTCGTGAAGGTGGTAGAACAGTAGGTTCTGGTTCTGTTACCAAGATCATTAAATAATAATACTGATTAATTGTTGTTTAACTATAAAGGCTGCTCATTGAGCAGTCTTTTTTTGTTCTATAATGAAATCATGATGTACGTTATTTACATATTGATCACCTTAACTGTTATCTATCTTTTCATGATATATCCCAATACTTCAAGAAAAGACCAAATGAAAGAATATGAAAAAACATTTATTGCCCACCGCGGATTCTTCAATAATAAAGATATCCCCGAAAACTCTATTAAGGCCTTTAAAAGAGCGGTTGAAAATGGATATGGTATAGAACTTGATACCCAGATTACCAAAGATGATAAAATAGTCGTCTTCCATGATGGCAATCTTAAAAGAATGACCGGTGTTGACAGGATGCTGATAGACTGTACCTACGAAGAACTTCAGCAGTATAGACTCCTGGATACCGATGAAAGGATTCCCCTTTTCACTGATGTCCTAAAAGTATTGCATAAAGATACACCATTAATCGTCGAAATCAAATCAGAAGGAAGATATATCCTCAATACCAAGATGACCGTAGCTATCTTAAGAAACTACGATGGTCTATACAATATCGAATCCTTCCATCCGATGGTTCCCTATTATCTTAAAAAGAATGAACCTGATATCATCAGAGGCCAGCTCTCCTTCAATTCCTTAAACTATACCGAAGGAAATACCCCTTTATATCAGCGTTTCATCTGTACATTCCTATTAATGTGTTTTCTTAATAAACCTGACTACATCGCCTATGATGTAAACAGCGTAGATAATATCTCATTCAGAATAATATCCCGCCTGTATAAAGCCAAATGTGTAGCCTGGACAGTAAAGAGTGAAGAACAGTATCAGAAAATAAAAGACTATTACGATGTCTTCATCTTTGATTCATATGTACCAAAACAGTAAGCATTAAGCTTACTGTTTTTGACTGTAAAGATCAATCGCGTAATCAAGAAGTCCCTTGAATCCCTCCTCATCCAGGGCTCCTGGATAATAAGATATGAAGTCACCATCCGGATCAATAATGAATGTCTGAGGGAAACTTGATACACCGCAGTAATTGAATAGGGTGCCCTGCTCATCTATCAGTATCGGAACATCACCATTAAATGAACTTATATAAGTATCAAGAGCGTCACTGGTATATTCCATAATCGGACTCATGACATAGAAACATTTTATATTGTTGTTCTTAGAAAAGTTTTCAAACTCAGGTATTTCAGCCTGACAGTAGGTACACCAGGTGGTCGAGAAGTTTAAGACGACATAGTTTCCTTTCAGTTTTGATAGGATAATCTTCTGATCGTTATGATCATAAAACTCTTTATCCATAACAGTGGCTTCCTTATCAGCGGTCTTTATAGTCTTTATATCATTTGCGGCATTATATATCATATAGGCACCAAAACATATCAGGATAATACCTGATATTTTTAATACCCATTTAAATAATGACTTATTCTTTTCTAAGAATGATAAAACGGCGTTAGTCAGTAATCCTGTAACAAGAAAAGGAATACTTAAACCAAGGCCATATGCCACCAGATAAAGATATCCAAGAGATTCTGTTGTAGCCATCATGATCGCATTTGCCAGTAAAGGACCTATACATGGTGACCAGCCCAAAGAAAAGATAAAACCAAGGACAAAAGCCTTGAGATAATTCATGGAAGAAAGGTTGAGATTTACTTTGAGTTTATGTTCTTCATTTAGAACAGATATATTGAATAATCCCAGTTCATGCAGACCGAATATTATTAATAATGCTCCACCTATAGCCTGAATTATCTCTTTATAGTCTTCAATAAATGGACCTATAAAAGATACGGAAAGACTTAATATTACAAAAGTAAGCCATATTCCAAGCACAAAGAAAAGTGTTGTGATAAACACTTTTACAGTCTGATATCTGATATTTCCATCTTCATCCTTAGTCTTGTTCTCGCCTGCAAGATATGACATATAAAGAGGCAATAGAGGAAGAACACAGGGAGAAAGAAACGACAATACTCCTTCCAGAAAGATGGCTAATAATGATATATCCATACTAGATCAGAAACATGATGACGATTACGCCCATCAGAATACGATATATACCGATAAGATTGAGATTGTTCTTTTTGAAGTATTCCATCACAAAGGAAATCATCAGGATGGAAACGATAAATGATGTTGAAATACCAATCACAACCATAATGATATTTTCAAAAGTAATCATTGGAATATAGTTTATAATCGCTATTACCGAAGATATCAGCATCACAGGAATCGCAGTTTCCAGAGAAAACTCATAGGCACATGATCTTGATATGCCGATAAATACCGCAATAGTAAGTGCTGCCGCAATATATGAAACTCCAGGGAATATTGCTGCCACAAGCTGGGCAACACCGATAATAAGCGCATGTTCAATGGTAATCTGTTTTGTTGATGTAATACCCGGATTTTTTCCTTTAACAAATACTTCTGTCGCAATAAAACATATACCCATTGCAATCATAGCTATAGCGATAAATATCATTTCATTGTTTTCGTTGACGAATCTGAATATGCCACTCAGTATCAGTTTATATAACAGAACAGGCAGACATGCGACGATAATTTTGATCCATAAGGCAAACTTGTCTTTTTTGACATTGGCCAGAAAACCTTCGCCCATAGGGTTCTTGCTTTTTCCAAAAGGCCAGATTTTTGAAGATAGGACAATCAGCAGAGCCAGAAAAGCACCAAACTGAACGATATCTTTAAAGACACTTAAAAATTCAGGTGTTACATCAAGAGTTACCAGTCTGTTCAGAATAGAAAGATGAGCACCAGAAGATACCGGTATCCACTCTGTAATACCTTCGATAATGCCAAACAGTATTGCCTTTAAAATGTTCATAAATACTTCTCTAATTAAAAGTTACAAGATCGTTTTCAATATTTTCCGCTTCTAAGATATCAGTTGCCGTAAGTACACAGCGTTCATATCCCTGCTGGTCTACAGCTATGGATATCTTGGCTGTAATAAGATAATACTGGTCTTCCTTAAGTCTGTATTTTTCTACCCCTTCACAAGGTAAAGCAATATCCGCTATATCATTGGCACAGCAGACCATAGCCCTTCTGCCGACAATCGCCACATCAGGATAGCCTTCAATCTCATCAAGTTTCTTAACCTTGATAGTTACGGTTTTACCATTGTATTTTCTTGGATTATCAAGCTGATCCATATACCATAATCCATAATCCACATCTTCTATATATAAATCATGACTTACATCGAATAATTCATCTTCTATCTTATTGGAAACATTACCGTCCTTATCTTCAAAGATGATTTCGAGATACTGGTTAATTGACTTAAGATTGTTTCTCAGATATCTCTTATCCACATCATCAGCTCTGTTTAATATAGCCACTTCCGCATTAACCATATGATTGTACATAAACTGACGCATATTCTGCATATGCAACTGAAACTTTGAAGCATCGCAGGTAGTTAAAGTCTGAGCCAGTTCCCAGTTCTGAATAAAACCATTCTGATAGAAGACATTATCATCTTCCATACCATTGAATTCCACAAAGATTCTATCAGGGTCATACTGCTTATCCAGTTCTTTCTGTTTATCTATTGTAAGATCCATAAAAGAATCAAGATAAACTACATCTGAAGTAGTAGCTTTCAGAAACTTCTTATCATACTCTTCATCACCCTGTTCAATACAGATAATCAGTGTTGATTCACCCTGATTGAATCTTGGATCATATAAGGTATTCTTAATCGCTGTCGTCTTTCCGGAATCAAGAAACCCCGAAAATACATATACCGGTTTAAGCATGGAACTTTTCCTCAAATAATTCTTCATCAATCTTTGTACCGATTATCGATACAAGAGCCTTATCTTTATCTTCCCCTTCAAAGATATTGAATTCATTAAGAACATAGTTGAAGTATAAAGGTTTATTATCACTTAAAACATAACCCTTTATACGGATAATATCTTCAGGAATATCACACAGAATATCTTCCAGTTCATCCTGGGTAAAATGATATTCAGGTCTTAAAATCATATTTTCAAATGGTTCATCATCGTGATGATGGTGGTGATGGTAATGTTCACCTTCTTCGTGATGATGATGTTCGTGTTCATCTTCTTCATCTTCATCATGATGATGGTGGTGATGACATTCACATTCAGGATCATCGCATTCCTCACCGTCATGGTGATGATGGTGGTGATGGTGTTCCTCTTCTTCTTCGATTTCCGGCAGAATATCACCACCGGAAACAATGATATCGAGCAGTTCACTCATTTCATATTCTTCTATAGGTTTATTTGTACATACGGCATCTTCATTAAGTTCCTTAATGATTTCCTTCGCATTTTCATACTGTTCATCTGTACATACATCAAGATGAGATAAGACAATCGCATTGGCTGATTTAACCTGATCATTGAAATATTCCTTGAAGTTGATATGATACTTCTTACAGGTCTTCACATCAACAATACAGATGTGGGATACAATACGGAAATCTTCATCTTTCTTTATGACATTGATAATCTCTGAGAGTTTACCTACACCTGAAGGTTCTATCAGCAGATCACTTACGCCCATTTCTTCAATTTCTTCCAAAGCTGTTTCAAAATCACCCTGTAATGAACAGCATATGCATCCATTGTTAATTTCCTTGATATTTAATGAACTTTCAAAGAAGGCACCATCAACGCCTACTTCACCAAATTCATTCTCCAGCAGCATTACCTTTTCAAAATTCTTTTCTTTTAAAAGCTTCTGAATAAAAGTTGTCTTACCTGCTCCTAAAAAGCCTGAAACAATATAAACATTAATCATCTATAATCTCCTTTTTATCTTCTAATAAAAGATATCTCATCATATCCTGTTTCTTCATCAAATTCCCTGCAGGAATCATATTCTTCAAGGATTCCCAATACTACTTCACATGTCGTATTGATAATACATCCATCCATCAGATGTCCGCCAACACAGTTACCCTTATCATCAGATACCCCGATATGAAGATGGGCGTTTCCTTTAGATACTGTACCTATCATACTGATGATTTCATAGTCTTCTTCAGTATCAAGATAATCAAGTGCTTTCGCCAGTCTTATCTTTAAATGTGATAAACATCCGACAGCCGATAAAATGACTGCAGTATCATTTTCTGATAAATGAGAGACGATTCCCTTTTTAAGATCATCTCCTCTTTTCAAACGAAAAGCCAGTTCTTTCACACCCTTCATTATACAACGATATAATAATCTTATGTATAAGACCCTGAAGACATTCCTTAAGGAAAACAGCGAAGAAGAATACCGTAAGTTCTCACTCAAACTGATGAAGACAGGCTATCCTGTTTATGGTATCAGATCAGCCAGGATCAGAAACTTTTCCAAAGAACTTTCAAAGACAGTTACTGATCCTGATTCTATAGAACCTTTATCCCACGAAGAAATACTGATCAGAGGCTATCTTATCTCATATGTAAAACGTGATTTCAAAGAATACAGGAAACTCTCTCACGAACATCTTTCATACCTTGATAACTGGTCAACATGTGACAGTTTTGTCTCAGGTGCCAAGTGGATAAAGAAATACAAAGATGAATATTATAAAGATATCCTGAAATACACTAAGTCAAACAAGGAATATTATCAGCGTTACGGTCTGGTTGTCCTTTTAAGCTACTACATGGAAGATAAATACATAAATGATATTCTTGATATTGTAAGAGATACAGACTATCATAACCGATACTATGATGAAATGGCAGGAGCCTGGCTTCTTTCATACTGTTTCATGTATTACTTTGATAAGACATATGAATATGTTCTAAACAACAGAATAAACATTTCTGTATGTAAAAAAGGAATCCAGAAAGGTCTGGATTCCTATAGAATATCAGATAACAACAAGAACCTACTTAGAGCTCTTCGAAAAGAAATATGATTTTCAGAACTATATCTTCTTCAGTGTGTTTCCTTTAATCAGACGTCCGCTGGAGGTTACGTGTTCAATTGGTGCATCGGGATTTTCAATTCTTGTGATAAGCTTCTTCGCAGCTGTTCTTCCCAGTTCAGTTTTGTTCTGCTCGTAGGTGGTCAGATTAAGTACTCTTGACAGTTCAATGCCATCATAACCCATAAAAGAAATGTTCTGTCTTGATTCCCCCAGACTGTTAATCGCAACTACAGTTGAATAATCATCCGGGAAAATTACACAGGTTGGCGGATCGCTCAGCTTCAGAAGTTTTTCGAATACTTCAATACACAGTTTTGGATTATGATAACGGGCTTCCACAAGATACTCATCAGGAACATTGATCCTGTTTCTTCTCATTGCTGAATAAAAACCGGCAATACGGTTCTCTGTAACTTTTGTATCTTCACCATGGATGTAGGCTATCTTTGTATGACCCATCTCAATAGCGTATTCTACAAGTTTCGACATACCTTCCATATTATCTGATACAACTGAAGAACAGTTATCATAGACATAATCCAGTGTTACTGCAGGAATACCTGAATTGACCAGTTCAATAACATTCTCATCATTGAAATCTGCCGTTATTACGGCAACACCATCAAAATTACGGTATTCACAGTTGTTTTTAAAGGTCACTTTTCTGCCGGCTATTCTATCATTCACAAAAGTTATGTTATATCCGTTCTCTTCGGCTTCATCCTTGAAACTGTCCAGGATATTTGAGAAATATTCATGAGACAGTCCAGGTTCAGAACCTACAAACAGAATACCAATATTATATGTACGGTTTGTTCTGAGAGTACGTGCCGAAATATTGGGCATGTATCCCATTTCTTCAGCAGTCTTCAGAATTCTGTTTTTTGTCGCCTTGCTTATATCAGAGCGGTCGTTCAGCGCTTTGGAAACAGCAGCTACAGAAACACCGCACTTCTTCGCTATATCCTTGATTGATACCATATCTTTTATATAATAACCTATAAAGCATAATATATTTAAATCTGTTTAATGATTTTATATATTATTTAAATTCAAGATTGTTTCCTTCCTCATCAAAAACGTGAGCGGTATTGCCTGAGAAGGTAAGTTTTACATCTTTTCCCATATAATCAATGTTCTGACCGGAATTAGGAACAATAACGATGCAGTCTTTCCCCATTGCCGTCATATGCAGGTGTGAAGATGTACCCATAAGTTCTGATACATCAACCTTGCCATCAATACCATTATCAGCTATCTGCATATGATCAGGTCTTACACCAAGGGTGATATCCTGGGATTTGACATCATTGTCAGAAAGACGCTTGGACTTTTCAGCGGAAAGTTCAACTGTATGACCGCCTGCTTCAACAAAATATTTATCATTGTCTTTTATCAGCTTTGCGTCAAATGTATTCATTGTAGGTGTACCGATAAAACCGGCTACAAAGAGGTTCTTTGGATGATCAAAGACTTCCTGAGGTGTACCGATCTGCTGAATATATCCATCTTTCATAACAACTATACGGTCGCCCAGAGCCATGGCTTCAGTCTGATCATGTGTAACATAAATAAATGTTGTACTGATTCTCTGTCTGAGTTTGATTATTTCAGCCCTCATCTGGTTACGCAGTTTGGCATCAAGATTTGATAAAGGTTCATCCATTAATAGAACCTTTGGATTTCTGACAATTGCACGTCCAATTGCCACACGCTGTCTCTGACCGCCAGATAGAGCTTTTGGTTTTCTGTCAAGATATCTGGTAATATCAAGGATTTCCGCAGCTTCTCTGACTTTCCTGTCAATCTCATCATTTGGAAGTTTCTTGATCTTCAAAGAGTAAGCCATATTATCATATACGCTCATATGCGGATATAAGGCATAGTTCTGGAAAACCATGGCAATATCTCTGTCTTTTGGTTCAATATTGTTAACCAGAACACCATCAATATACAGCTTTCCGGAAGTAATTCCTTCTAGACCCGCAACCATTCTTAATGTTGTGGATTTGCCGCATCCTGAAGGACCTACCAGAACTATGAATTCTTTGTCCTTTATATCAAGATTAAAATCCTGAACAGCCACAATACCTTCCTTTGTCACCTGAAGATTGGCAGAATTCTTTTCCTTTTTTTCTTCCTTTTTCCCAAAAGGCTCTTTTTATGTTTTTTTGGTTCACTGTTGGGATAGATCTTTCTTATATTTTCAAGTTTTACTTCAGCCATAATATCCTCCTTAAATTATCCTTTTACACTTCCTGATGTTACACCTTTAATGATTGACTTTGACAGGAAGACATAGACAATCATAACAGGCAGAATAGCCAGCAGAATAAACATATACATCTTGCCTAAATCAAACTTCGAATAGTCTGCACTTCTTAACTGGGCAATCATTATCGGAACTGTTTTATATTCAGCCTTTGTCAGTAAAAGAGATGGTGTAAAATAGTTGTTCCATGAAGCGATAAATGCAAAAATCATCTGAACTGCAAGTGCCGGTTTCATTACCGGTAAAACAATTCTGTTGAAAGTAACAAACTCGTTGGAACCGTCAATTCTGGCTGCTTCCACTATTTCCAGTGGCAGAGAAGCTTCCAGATACTGATGCATATAGAAATATGTAGCAGGTCCTGCAATAGATGGCAAAATCAGCATCCACAGATTATTTGTAAGATTGAATCTGTAAGCCAGCTGGATAAAACCTACTGCCGATACCTGAGAAGGAATCATCATAACTGCAAGAATAAAAGCGTTGGCTATTTTCTTCAGTTTAAAATCATATGCATAGATACCATAGGCAGTCAGTGCTGCAAAATAAGTATTCAGTAAAGCTGAAATAACAGCTATAAAGAACGAATTGAACAGACCTCTAGGAATATTGATGGAAGCATCATTCCACGCATTAATGAGATTTTCTATAAAATGAGTACCAAACGCAAATGTCCATTTTCCCTGCAGTTCAGCATTTGAATGAGAAGCATTCAGAATCATCAGATAAAAGAAGAAGAGACATAGCAGGCTCAGAAAAATCAGACATGCATAAGATAATGTTCTCATTATTAATAATTTGAATTCAGCTTTTTTATTCTGGTTCATACTGTTTCCTTTCTAGTCCTTTCTGGAATTAACCCTGAAGACAATAAGACTCAGGATGGCGGTAATTATAAACAATACAACCGATATGGTACCTGCCATGCCATAGTTTCTCGATGGGTTCAGATATTTGTTCAGCAGCATAACCATGGTTGTAGAAGTGTTGTCAGGCATACCATAACCATTGGTCAGAACCTGAGGAACATCGTACATCTGCATACCGCCGATCATGGAAGTTATGGCCACATACACCATTATCGGTTTCAATAATGGAATTGTAATATCGAAGAAGACATGTGTGGAAGAAGCTCCATCAATTCTTGCGGATTCAAATAAAGCTTCATCTATGCTCTGAATACCGGCCATCAGAAGAATGGTGGTATTACCGAACCACATCAGGAAGTTCATTAAAGCAATCAGTCCTCTGACAGAAATCTTTTGTGCAAGAAAATCAAAAGGAGTAAGTCCGAAAGAATCAACCATAATCTTATTGATAGGTCCGGTATTGCCAAACAGACCGAATATCAGCATCGCAAATGCAGCTGCCATAATAAGATTAGGCAGATAGATAACCGCTTTAAAGAAGCCCTGGAATTTAATATTCAGGCGGGTGCTTGTAAAAAGCAACGCCAGCAGCAGTGCAATCAGAAACTGCGGGATAGCACCAAGTATCCATAAAATCATAGTATTCCCGAAATATTTGATTATGGTTATACTTCCGGTCGCATCCGGTGAAAACAGTTTAATATAGTTATCAAATCCTACAAAATTAGGTCCAACATGACTCAGACCATCCATATAATTCTCAAAGAATGAGTTATAGAATGTCAGTATCTGCGGATAAAGTGTAAATATGAAATACACAATGAAAAAGGGAACAATAAAGATATAACCCCATTTTGCATAACTGACAGAATTACTGTCGTCTTTCTTTTTCACTATTGTTTTCCCTCCGTTTTATTAATTATCTCTTAATTGATGCGCAGAATATACATCAATTAAAAAAGCTAAGGCAGAACCAGTCTGCCTTAGCATCTAAGCCAAACCTTAAGCTTTTAGTCAAATACTACAGAACTTGTATCGATAGCTGGATAAGTTTCGTTAACGTATTTAATGAAGTTGTTTAAAGCTTCTTCTCTGGTAACAGTACCCTTCAGATACTGCTGCCACTGAGCCTGTAAGCCTTCATTCAGCAGCTGATCATAGATAGTCTGGTTCTGGAACTTGATGTTGTCAGTCATACCGCAGAATACAGCAGTAGCGTTCTGACCGCCAAGCAGATCGTTGTTGCCAAGATCAGTTGCAGCAACCTTTTCATTTACAGCCTTATTATTAGAGAACTGAGCTTCATTTACAACCAGGTTTTCACAAACTGTAGCGTCATTGATGAATGTGTTCATGATATCAGCAACCATTGTAGGATTGTCAGTTCCAGCAGGAGCAAGTAACCATGTACCACCCCAGAAGTGAGCAGCCGGACCTTCGATAAGAGCCCAGTCACCTAAAGAACTTTCCCACGCTGGACCCATACAGAAGTTGAAGTACCATGCAGGTCCGAATAAGCAGAATGACTGTGCATCAGCATACATGGAAGCTTCATTCTTTTCAGCATCCCATACACCAGCAGTGATAGTTTCGCCATTCTGAGCATATTTTTCAGACTGAGCCAGCCAAGCCTTGATCTGAGAGTCAACATTTAACTTGCCGTCAACTACCCATGCAGATGAAGCGTTGTTGGAGAATGGTCTGTAAGTTTCAGCAAATGAAGGAGTCATATAGTAGCCGGCAGCTTTCATCTGTTCAGCTACAGCGTCAAATTTATCCCAGTCAGAAACCATTTCCTGTACAGCTGCAGGATCATCAGTACCTAATACTTCAGCCGCAACTGAACGTCTGTATACCATACCTGATGGACAGCACTGGAATGAAACACCCTTGACAACGCCTGCATCAGAAGATGCTGCTTCAACGGTGTATGAATAAGCGTTAGAGAAATCAGTTACACCAATCTTGGTAACATCCTGAGTGTAATCAGAGTTTGTATACTTCAGAATGTAATCAGCTTCAGCCAGGAACAGGTCAACCTTATCATCAGCGGCTGCATTTTCCTGATTCATTAAAGCTTCATCAAGAGCTGCCTGGTACTGACCATCAGCGTTTGGAACGATTACCCAGTTAACAGTTATACCATCTGGAACTGTATAGTACTTTTCAAAGAAACCTTTGAATTCTTCATTCCAGGCATAAATGTTGAACACAGTGCCTTCTTCAGCGGTCTGATCGTCTGCTGCTGGAGTAGCGTCACCAGATGACGAACATCCAACAAGAGCGAAAACCATGAATACAGCTAATAAGATACTTAAAAGTTTTTTCTTTATTTTTTCTCCTTCCCTTTAAGTAATAGGTGCCTAAAGCACTGTTTCGAAAAACTTAAACGTTTTTGGTAATTTCATTATATATACTCTTCACAAAAAATTGCAAGCGTTTTCAAAACGCTTGTTTTAAGCCTTAAAATAATTTATACTTAACTTAAACGTTTATGTACGGAGGATTAATTAATGAAATACGGTTATTTTGACGATCAGAAAAAAGAATATGTAATAACTAAATATGAGACTCCCCTTCCATGGATCAATTACCTTGGAAGCGATGAATTCTTCACTTTAATGTCGAATACCGCCGGCGGATACGCCTTCTACAAAGATGCCAAATTAAGAAGAATCACCAGATACAGATACAACAATCTCCCTTTGGATCAGGATGGCTTCCATATATATATCAAAGATGGTAAAAATGTCTGGAATCCAGGATGGCAGCCATGCAAAACAAAACTGGACAGATACGAATGCCGTCACGGTATGGGATATACCATTATTACCGGTACCAAAAACAGACTTACTGCCAGACAGGAAATGTATGTTCCAAAATATGACAATATTCTTCTTAACCGTATTACTTTAAACAATGAATCTTCTAAAGATAAAGATATAGATCTGTTTTCATTTGTAGAATTCTGTTTATGGGATGCCAATGATGACACTACAAACTTCCAGCGTAATTATTCAACCGGAGAAGTTGAAGTTGTCGGATCCAGAATTTTCCATAAAACAGAATACAGAGAAAGAAGAAACCATTACGCTGTATTCTATGCCAATAAAAAAGTCGATTCATTTGATACATCACGAAATGATTTTATGGGTATATACGGTTCTCCTTGCATGCCGGAGGCTGTCAGGAACGGTAAATGTTCCAATTCCATCGCCCATGGATGGCAGCCTGTCGGTGCGCACCACTTCCATATCAGTCTGAAACCGGGAGAAAGCTATTCGGTTATTTTTGGACTTGCCTATGTTGAAGTGCCTGAAGACAAGAAATTTGTCAAACCGGGCATCATCAACAAAGAACCCGCAGATGCACTGATAAACAGATATAAAACAGATAAACAGTTTGATAAGGGTCTTAAAACATTAAACAGTTTCTGGGATACTCTGCTTCAGAACTTTGAAGTAAATACCCAGGAAACCAATATCAACAGAATGATAAATATCTGGAATGCCTATCAGTGTATGGTTACCTTCAATATGTCACGTTCTGCATCATACTTTGAATCCGGTATCGGCAGAGGTATGGGTTTCCGTGATTCCTGCCAAGATCTTCTGGGCTTTGTACATATGATTCCTTCAAAAGCCAGAGAAAGAATTCTGGATATCGCAGCTACACAAAAAGCTGATGGCGGTGCCTATCATCAGTATCAGCCGCTGACCAAGAAAGGAAACTCCGATATTGGTGGAGGCTTCAATGATGATCCGTTATGGCTTATTGCGGCAGTTGATGCCTATATCCGTGAAACCGGAGACTGGTCAATTCTTAAAGAAAAAGTAGATTTTGACAATGATTCCAAACTGGCAAAACCTTTGATGGAACACTTAAGAAGAAGTTTTAATTACACTCTAAATAATCTGGGACCTCATAAACTTCCGCTTATCGGCAGAGCTGACTGGAACGACTGCCTGAATCTGAACTGTTTCTCAGCTCATCCGGGCGAATCTTTCCAGATTACCGGACCATCCGAAGGACCGGTTGCCGAATCGGTATTCATTGCCGGCATGTTCGTAAAATACGGTAAAGCCTATGTTGAAATCTGCAGACACCAGAAACTCAGAAAAGAAGCAGATGAATGTCAGAAAGCTGTTGAAGAAATGGAAAAAGCGATTCTTAAAGATGGCTGGGATGGTGAATGGTTCCTTAGAGCCTATGATGCCTTTGGGGAAAAGATAGGTTCAAGTATCTGCGATGAAGGACAGATCTATATTGAACCACAGGGTATGTGCGTTATGGCCGGTGTCGGCGTGGAAACAGGTCATGCCCAGAAAGCCATGGACGCTGTCAAAGAAAGACTTGAATGCAAATACGGAATTGTCCTGCTTAACCCTGCATATACAAGATACCGTCTTAATCTGGGAGAAATTTCTTCATATCCTCCTGGATATAAAGAGAACGCAGGTATTTTCTGTCATAACAACCCATGGATTATTTTTGCTGAAACTGTTTTGGGGCATGGTGATCGAGCTTTTGAACTTTATAAGAAAACCAATCCTGCATATCTTGAAGATATCGGTGAAATTCATAAGACCGAACCTTATGTCTACTGTCAGATGGTAGCCGGCAAAGACGCCATAATGCCTGGTGAAGGTAAGAATTCATGGCTTACCGGCACAGCTGCCTGGACATTTACTGTCATGTCACAGGGAATTTTGGGAATCAAACCTGATTATGACGGTCTGTGTATTGATCCATGCATACCTGCTGACATTAAGGAATATACTGTCAACAGATTTTTCAGAGGTACAAGATATCATATCACCGTTTTAAATCCTGATGGAGTACAAAAAGGTGTTAAAGAAATATATGTAGACGGAAAAAAGATAAAAACCGGAATTATCCCTCAGCAGAAAGCCGACAGTGATGTCAATGTAAAAGTTGTTATGGGCTAGTGTATGAATTACGGTTATTTTGATAATCAGAATAAAGAATATGTAATCACCAATCCTGCTACCCCTGCCCCCTGGGCAAACTATCTGGGCGATCCTGATTACGGTGCAATCATCTCCAATAATGCCGGTGGCTATTCATTTGCCAGATCCGGGGCCAATGGAAGAATTCTCCGCTATGTCTTCAATAGTTTTGATGAACCTGGAAGATATATCTATATAAGAGATGATGATACGGGTGATTATTTTTCAAATACCTGGGGACCGGTACATAAAGATCTCAAGAAGTATAAGAACGAGTGCCGCCATGGTACAGCCTATACCACATTCAAAACAAGATACTCAGGTCTTGAAGCATTGACCACCTACTATGTTCCCCTAAAAAAAGAATATGAAATATGGTATCTGACTATCATAAACAGATCGAGGAAAACAAGAAATCTGACCATTACCGGTTATTGTGAATTCACCAATAACTGTAACTACGAACAGGATCAGACCAATCTTCAGTATTCTCTGTTTACTTCAAGGACATACTTTAAAGGAAACAGAATCAGACAGACCTGTGATGGAAATCTAATAAAAGGAAGACCTGATGACGTTTCCGAGAGATTCTTTGGCATAATCAATGCTGAAGTTGATTCCTATTGCGGAGATAAAGAAAAATTCCTGGGAAGATATAATCATTATGATAAACCGATTGGCGTAGTTTCGGGAAAACTCTGCAATGATATCAATTACTGCATGAATTCCTGCGGTGCACTGGCCTCAAAAATCAGATTGAAACCAGGAGAATCCAGAAAAATAGCTTTTATAGCCGGCATGAAAAAAGATGCCCAGGCGAAAAAAATAATTGATTTATACAGTAATATCGGCAGGATTGATAGAGAAATACAGCAGCTTAAAGATTACTGGCATCAGAAATTATCATCTTTTCAGGTGAATACACCATCAGAAGAGTTCAACTCAATGATAAATACCTGGCATTCATACAACTGTTTCATAACCTTTATCTGGTCAAGAGCTGCATCATTTATATATTGTGGTCTAAGAAACGGATATGGATACAGAGATACTGTTCAGGACATACAGGGCATTATTCATCTTGATCCTATGATGGCTAAAGAAAAAATCAGTTTTATGCTGAGCGCTCAGGTTGATAATGGCGCCGGTTTACCACTGGTAAAATTCACGCATAATGCAGGACATGAAGATACTCCGGATGATGATTCCTATGTAAGAGAAACAGGACACCCTTCATATCGTGCCGATGATGCCATGTGGCTGTTTCCTACCATCTATAAATACATCGTTGAAACCGGTGATATAGAATATCTTGATGAAAAAATACTCTACGCCAATAAAGGTGAGGCAAGTGTCTATGAACACCTGAAGAAAGCGATTGAGTTTACCCGAAACAATATCGGTAAACACAATCTTCCTGTAGGCCTTCATGCTGACTGGAATGACTGTCTGAGACTCGGAAAATACGGAGAATCAACATTCCTGGCGTTTCAGTATTATTATGCGCTGAAGATCATCGGTATTTTTGCCCAGTACAGGAATGATACAGAATACATCAGCAAAATAAAAAAAGATATCACAAAATTAAGCGAAGCACTGGATAAGTGCTATATGGATGGAAGATTCATAAGAGGCTATAAGGAAGACGGCCAAATGATCGGCAATCCAAAAGACAAGGAAGCCAATATCTGGCTCAACCCGCAATCCTGGGCTGTCATCAGTGGATATGCCAACGATAAACAGGCAAAATCTTCACTTAATATGGTTCATAGACGTCTTAATACGGAATTTGGTGCAAAACTGATGGATCCGCCTTACTACGCCCACTCGTTCCCGGGAGCTCTGGCTCTTACTTTCAATCAGGGCGCTAAAGAAAATTCTGGAATCTTCTTGCAGACACAGGGATGGCTGATACTAGCCGAAAGTCTCATGGGTAACGGCAATCGTGCCTATGAATACTACAGAGAATCATGTCCGGCCTTTCAGAATGATATAGCGGATTTAAGAGTACTTGAACCATACTGCTATGGTCAGTTTACTGAAAGTGATGATTCATATAATTTCGGAAGATCCCATACACACTGGCTGACCGGTACAGCTTCAACTGTTATGGTTGGCTGTGTTGAAGGAATTCTGGGAATAAGACCGGATTTATATGGCATAAAACTTCAGCCTGCCATACCCGATGAATGGGATTATCTGACAATAGATAAAAAATACCGCGGTCATCAGCTGCACATCATAATCAGAAAAGACAATATCAAAGGTATGACTGTAAACGGTAAAAAGATGCCTGATAATTACATTCCTGAAAACATACTAAAGAAAGACAATGATATAATACTTTCTATATAAAACGGACCCCACAGGTCCGTTTTGTGTCTGTATATATGCTGATTTCAGTTATTTGGAGCTCTTCGCAGCCTTCTTTGATTTGGCAGTCTTGGTTGTCTTGACTGACTTTGCAGAACTTGCCTTTTTTACGGTCTTGGCTGGTTTTGCCTTTTCAGCTTTAACCGTTTTTGGAGCGCTTGTTTTCTTTGCAGGAGCTTTTTTAGCTTCCTTTACAGGTTTAGCAGCAGCAGTTTTCTTTACCGTCTTTGCTGGTTTAGCTGTTTCAGCCTTTACTGTTTTTGTTGCCTTAACAACTTTTGCAGGTTTTTCAGCTTTAACAGTCTTTGTTGTCTTTACTGTTTTGGTAGCTTTTTCGGCTTTTACTGCTTTGACTGGTTTTGTCTTTTCAGCTGCCTTTACAGTTTTAGCAGCCTTTTTTGGCTTTGCAGGCTCCTTTTTAGGTCTAGGTGCCATAAACATTACACCGGCATAAGGTGCCAGGTCGATTTCAATAGAGTTGTTCATATTATGAGCTTTAACTCTCTTGGAAGTGATTGGTGTAAAGTTGCACATATTGCAGCCGTCGTAGATATCTTTTTCAGAGTTGATGACTTCTACATAAGTACCCTTGAATGGAACACCGATACGGTATTTGGTATATGAAATAGGTTTCATATTGAGAACTACGATAAATACATTGTCATCGTCATATCTCATGTATGAGTAGATAGACTGTTTATAGTTGTCCGCATCAATCCATTTGAAATAGTTTGGATCATAGTCATAGTAATAGAAAGCTTTGTTGTCTTTATAGATATGACAGAGATCACGGAAATAACGGTTGAAGGCATCATGTGCCGGATAATTCAGAAGATCCCAGTCGAGGCCTCTAGTTTCATCAAATTCTCTGAACATCGCAAAGTCATTACCCAGGAAGTTAAGTTTCTTTCCAGGATGAGTGAACATATACAGATACAGGTTTCTTACCTGTCTGAACTTGTCACCCTGTAAACCCCACATCTTATCGATGATTGTAGCCTTTGAATGAACTACTTCATCATGTGAGAAAGGAAGGATAAACTTCTCGGAATAGAAATATGCCATTGAGAATGTCAGCATATTGTGATGATACTGACGGTATTCAGGGTCCATCTTGTAGTACTTAAGGGTATCATTCATCCAGCCTAAGTCCCACTTGTAGTCAAATCCCAAACCGTTGTATTCAGTAGGAATAGTTACATTCGGATAATCGGTAGAATCTTCCGCAATCAGTACTACATCAGGATGTTCCTTCTTGATGGAGTAGTTGAAACGTTTAACGAATGATAAACCGTTCTGGTTTTCACCGATATTCTTGTTTCCTTCATAGAAGATAATATTGGATACGGCATCAAGTCTTAAGCCGTCAATATGATATTCAGTCAGGAAGAGATTAGCCGAAGACATCAGATAGGAAAGAACCGGACCCTTTGACATATCAAAGTAGTAGGAACCCCATGGAGATTTGGCTGTCTTTTCATCGTTATATTCATAACATGGTCCACCATCAAACTTCATAAGACCGAATGAATCAGTCGCAAAGTGAACATATGCCACATCAAGAATAACTCCGATATCATTCAGGTGACATTCATTGATGAAATCCATCAGTTCATATGGTGTTCCATATCTGGAAGTAGCGGAGAAGAAACCGGTTGCCTGATAGCCCCATGAACCATCAAACGGATGTTCCATAACCGGCATCAGTTCAATATGGGTATAGCCCATCTTTAATACATATGGAATGAGTTCTTCCTTTAATTCACGATAGCTTGTCCATCTTCCTTCATGTTTAAAACCGTTGATATGAAGTTCATAGATGTTCATCGGATTGCTTAAGGAAGCGTTTCTTCTAGACATGTATACATCATCAGTAAATCTGTAGTAACCAAGATCATACATGACAGAGGCATTGCCAGGTAATCTTTCAGAGAAGAAAGCGTATGGGTCAGCCTTTTCAAATACTCCACCCTTATAGTGCATACGATAACGGTATGAGTAGATACATTCACAGTCGTCGATTATCAGATGCCATATTCCGCGATCATCAACCTTTTCTAAAGGATAGAAAACCTGGAAATTTTCTCTGGACATAAACAGGTCAACACCTTCTGCGTGTGGAGCCCACACGTAAGCTTCGATTCCTGAGCCATGTTTATGGATGCCCATGTACTTATAGGCCTGCGTATCATAACCACCAAAAAATAAGTTCAGATTCATTTTTCCAGCACCTTTCTGTATAGATTTTCATATTCTTTTGCAGGTTCTGCAAAAGATACATCAGCCCTCATCGCATTTCTGATCAGGCCATTCCATCTTTCACGGTGATCGTGATAGGTAGTATAGGCATAATCAAACACTTTGATAAAATCATGTGTTGAATAAGGACCAAACGAGAAACCTGTTCCCGTATTTTCATATTCATTGTATGGCGTTACGGTATCCTTTAAGCCACCTGTCTCTCTGACAAACGGTAATGTACCATAACGCATAGCTATAAGCTGAGAAATGCCACACGGTTCAAATGCCGAAGGCATCATCAGCATATCCAAGCCCGCATACATCGTGTGGGCCATCTTTTCATCATAACCGCAGTGATAATGGAATTTACCCTTATACTGTTCTTCAAGAATCTTGAAGCCGTACTCATACCTTGATTCTCCTGTACCCAGAACCGCAACTTCAATGTTACGTTTCAACAGTTCATTCACTGAATCAAGGAAGAGATCAAATCCCTTCTGGAAGGTGAGTCTTGATACCACCCCCACCAGCATCACCGTCGGATCAACTCTTAATCCGAAGGTCTTCTGAATATATTCCTTGTTGTAGGCTTTACCTTTAAGATAGTTACGGCTGTGGAAGGTCATTGGAATAAGTTTGTCTTTTCTTGGATTGAAGAAGTTTTCATCAATACCGTTAACTATTCCATAGAGATCTTTAGCCCTGTATTTTAAGATCATATCAAGATTTCTGCCGTATTCAGGAGTCTGAATCTCTTTTGCGTAGGTTCTTGATACAGTCGTAATGATATCCGCATAGACGATACCTATCTTCATAAAGTTGCAGGAATCATTGAAACGCAGATCACCGTTATTGAAATGCACTCTTTCAAAGTTCAGATAATCAAAGAGAATCTGTTTGTCATATTCTCCCTGATAGGCAAGATTATGAATGGTAAAGACATGTTTAATCGAACGTATGGCTTCAATAGCCTTATAGTTGAGTTTACATAATGCAGGAAGTATAGCTGTATGATAATCATGTTCATGAATGATATCCGGATGATAATCAAGTTTAATCATCATCTCGATTACTGCTACATTAAAGAATGAAAATCTTAAGGCATCATCCCTGTAACCGTAAACACCATCCCTGAAGAAATAATTATCATTTTCTATAAAATAATATTCAATTCCCTCATTTATATAGGAATAGATGTTTGCCTCTTCATTTATCAGACCGCTCTTGACATAGATATGATCAAGATATTTCATGCCATGATAAAAATCTTCCTTGACACTCTTATACAGTGGAAGGACCACTTTAACTTCAAATTCTTCCTTATTTAACGCTTTTGGTAAAGCGTAGACCACATCTGCCAGTCCTCCTGTCTTAACAAAAGGAAGTGATTCAAATGAGGCAAACAGCACCCTCTTCATTAAATACGATCTCCGCGCTTGATATAGATTGGTTTTTCAGCAGTACCCTTTAATTCCTTGATATGGGTAACAATAGCCAGACGGTCAACAACCGCGTTTTCCAGTTTTACATTCTTATCGATGAAAGTATCAGGAAGAATGACAGAATTTTTAATAACTGCACCTTCTTTGATGACAACGTTTCTTCCGATAACCGAATCAACAACAGTACCTTCAACCTGACAGCCGTTGGCTACAATCGAACCCTTGACTACAGCACCTTCGCGGTAAAGTGTAGGGCTTGAATCACTGGTCTTGGTATATATTGGCCAACTGTCTTCAATAAGCTTACTCAGCAGTTTTTCCTGACGCAGTTCAATATTTGTTTCATGGTATTCCTTTAATGTAGATACACATGAGCAGTAACCCTTGTGCTGATATGCACCGACTCTCATCGCACGTACAACATCCGCAATAATATCGGATAAGGAATAAAGACTTGAAGTTTCACTTGCTTCATCAACAAGATTCTTGAAAGTAATCGCATCCATTACATATGTTTCAAGAGACAGATTACCTTTCTTGTATTTACCGCGGTTTTTATCAAAGGCGATAACTCTTCCGTTTTCATCAATTGTAAGAAGATCTCCACCTAAAGCGTGGTCATTAAGATTTGTACCAGCCTGATATAAAACAGTAATATCATTTCTTGATTTGACATGATAGTTTACCATTTCTGAGAAATCCTGTTTAAAGATGAAATGTGATGGCGCAATTACCACATATGAAGCACTTTCCGTCTTGATGAATTCCATATAAGTCTTGAAAGCCTGAACATCAACATTGTAGAAGGCATTATTAGAGAAATCACCTTCACCCATCAGCATCTGTATGTTCCCTGATTTAGAGTTGATATTGTAGCTTGTACCGGAGATATGTTCAACAATAGAACGTGGTCTGTTTTTCAGATAGACTTTGATATTGTCGATACCGGAGTTGGTAAAGTTTGACAGCATAAAGTCAATAACACGATATCTTCCCAAGACTGAAGTAGCGGAAATAGGTCTGTAGTCTTCCAGTCCTTCAACATTCACATATGAAGGTTCAAAATTCAGTAATCCCAGTATTTTACTCATGGCCTACACCCTCCTTTGCAAGATACGCTTTTGATACAAGCAGGATATCTTTTGAATTCTTTGAGCCGAGAACGGCTTTTTCAGGTACTTTGACATCATCCATAACCAGACATCTTGTCAGTTTTGCACCCTTTCCGATAACCGCATTGTTCATTACGACAGAATCTGTAACGACAGCGTCTTCATTTACTTTGGCTTCAGAGAAGATAACGGAATGTTTAACCTTACCGTTAACGACAGCACCCTGAGTAATTAAAGCGTTAGAGATTTCCGCATTTTCACCGATAATCTGAGGCGCATTGGCAGGGTCATCAGTATAGATCTTCCAGTTAGGATCAAAGAGATCTAAACCATTGTTGTCTTCCAGTAAGTCCATATTTGCTTCCCATAAGGAAGAAATAGTACCAACATCCTTCCAGTATCCCTTGAAACGGTAAGCCTTGAGCTTTAAGCCGCTTTCAAGATAATTAGGAATGATATTCTTACCAAAGTCATGTGCTGAATCCTGTTTCTTGGCATCATCCACAAGATATTTTCTTAAAGTCTTGTAGGAGAAGATATAGATACCCATAGATGCCAGATTTGATTTAGGTTCTTTAGGCTTTTCTTCAAATTCAATGATATTGTCGTTCTTGTCACAGTTCATGATACCAAAACGGCTTGCCTCTTCCATTGGTACTTCAATAACCGCAATGGTCGCATCAGCCTTGGAATCAATATGTTCCTGCAGCATCTTTTCATAATCCATCTTATAGATGTGATCCCCTGATAATACCAGTACATAATCAGCTTCTTCCTGATCAAGGAAATCTCTGTTCTGATAGATCGCATCAGCTGTACCGTTATAAAGTCCTAAACCGGTCTCATCCTTTTCTCTAGGTGATAATACGTAAACACCACCACCCTTTGAGTCTAAGCCCCAGGTAGAACTTCTTGCGGAATATGAACTCAACAATATTGATTCATACTGAACAAGAACACCAACTGTCTGAATATGCGAGTTGGCACAATTGGACAGCGGAAAGTCGATGATACGATACTTGCCGCCGTAATGGACTGCAGGTTTTGCGACTTTTTTGGTCAAATCAAAAAGTCTGGAACCTCTGCCCCCTGCTAGAATCATAGCTACCATATTATTTTTTTTCATGAGTTACCTCTTTAAATATTAGTATACCTTTATTATACACATTAATGTGTGCATATCATTAAAGAATATGGCGGAAAATCAAGGATATCCCTTATTTCATCAGTCTCATTTGTACCATCAAAGATAAGTCTTGATGTGTAGTTGAGATTGTATTCTCCACTGAGTTCACTCAGATTGAAATAGATATCAAGTTTACCGATATGACACACAAGAATCGGATTATGATCTTCAAAACTGATATCACCATCAAAATCATATTCATTACGTATTTTTATAAGACTCTTGGTAAAATCACAGACATCGTTATATTCAACTCTTCTGTTCCAGTCTATCTTATTGATTGATTCGTCACTGTTATACGAATTTTCCACCATCTTCTTGGTTCTTAGGAATTCTTCACCCGCATGAATAAAAGGTATACCCTTTGATAGAAGTACAAGACCCAGTGCGAGTTTACACTTCTGTACCGCTGTAACTATGGAAATATCATTATTATCCGCTATAAGTCTGTCATAGAAAGTGCTGTTGTCATGACATTCAACATAGTTGATGGATGTTTCGGGATTTAGATTATTAGAGTTTCCGGATAAGGCGGCTTCTATCTTTTCAAGATTGACATCACCCTTAACTACCGCATTGATCATCGTTTCTCTGAAGAAATCATTGAACATGCCTATATCCTTCATCTTGGAGGCATTATTAAGACTCGCTCTTTTTTCAGGATACAATACATCACCCATATTCCAGCCTTCACCATAGACCATGAATTCAGGCTTGATCTCTCTTAACTCATCCTTAATCCTGTTTACCGTTTCATAATCAAGTATTCCCATAAGATCCATTCTGATACCGTCTATATCAAAAAGTTCAACATATCGCTTACACATATAAACGATATATTCTCTCATAAACAGATCTTCACTCTTTATCTCATTGCCGCAGTATGTGCCATTCGCCATCTTGCCGTCACTCTTATAACGGAAGACATGTTTCATACCAACCATCTTTGCAAGATCAAAAGAACCGGCTCTGTAGACATGATTAAAGACCACATCCAGAATCACTCTGATATCATTACCATGGAAACAGTTGACCATTTTTCTTAACTCATTGACATGGGCATAGGCATTGTCTTTCTGTAAGACGTAATCAGAATGTATAAGATTATAAGCCAAAGGATTATAACCCCAGTTATAATCCGCACGATCAAGGTCAAAAGAAAAGACAGGTAATATCTGAATATGGGAAATACCCAGGTTCTTAAGATAATCAAGGCCTGCCATATAGTAATTGTTTATTTTGAGATTTTCAAAAGTAAGACTAAGAAACTTTCTTTTTACATCATTAGGAAATGAATCATCACAGGAAAAATCACGGACACTTGTTTCATAGATGACAGTTTTCTTTTTATTCTTTACTTCAATTTTTGTATCATTGAATCTTCTTGGATTGAGAATATATGAATATTTATCATCGGAATAATACGCAAAAGGATCCCTGAATTCAGTTCCATCACTGTGTTTATAGTAATAGCGGTAACCTTCAAGATTTCCTCCTATCGCTATCTCATAATAATAGTTTTTCCTGTGCATATTAAAAGACTGATTGGCGATATGTAAGGAAACGCCCTTTGATTCAGGGGCAAATACACGGAAGATGGTCTTCTGCTGAGAATAGAAACTTCCCAGTTTTGTAATATCAAAATCAGTCTTTGTATAGTTGATCATTTATAGTTTTCCAGTTTCTTTCTGGCTTCAGTTGAATCAATGATGCCTTTGACAATCTTTTCAATACGGCTGTTCTTGGAATAATCAGCCTTTACGACAAAAGTCGCACGTTTATCTTCATAAAGCTTTTCAGCCTTTTCACGCTTGGAATCATCACCAAATACCGCAATGGTAATACCGCCATTCTGCTGCACAACCTTCATACTTGGAACATCTGTACTTCCATCACCAAAATAAACCATATCTTCAAGTCTGATATATTTTGATGATTCAGGTGTTGAACTGTTGAGATCTTCATCATTGTCTTCAGCCAGTACACCCTTATTGATACGGAAAAGATACTGGGTCTTCATGGTATAGTTGACTACTCTACCAGGCCATAATACTTTCCCTTCATTATCATAAACATATGTACAGGCATATATCTTCTTGAAATACTTCGCAATCTTTGTGCCCTTAATGATATCGGCAAGACCTGAAGATATAATATAGTGCTCAACTTCCACATTGTGCTGCTTACCGTATTCATTGATACGTTCAAACCAGGTATCTACACCTTTATACAGCTTAATGTATTTTCCTTCTTTTCTTAACTGTTTCCTGGTCAGATTCTCATCTTTTTTAACCATCATATACATATACGAAAGTATGCCGTCACAGTTGTTTTCATGAGAAAAACGGTCACATTCCTTCCAGAAATCAGCCGCATTCTCATAACCTAAAGACTGGATATAATGAAATTCCTGCATATCCTTTGGTGATAATGTCTTATCAAAGTCATAGATTAATGCCAGTTTATGTTTTCTTTTCATAATTTTCCTTTAGTGTCTAAATACATTATAGAACAAAAAAGACAACATGATGTTGTCTTAATTTTTAATCCATTTCATTGAGATTCTTTATCGCTTCAATATAAATTTCTACCTGTTTCTTGAAATTTTCTATTGAAAGACGTTCATTGGCGTCGTGAATGTGATTGTTTTCACCCTGGAATTCACAACCGAAAGCTATACAGTTATGAATAGACTTGGCATAGGTTCCTCCACCTATAGCTTCCATCTTTGATTCATAATCGCCGGTTACCTTCTGATATGCCTTTATCAGTGACTGAATCATAGGTGATTGAAGATCAAAGTATAAAGGATCATGACCTCCATATGATACAAATTCACAGTCATCTGTACTTATCTTAGTAAGTAAAGCCATAGCTTTTTCAGCTGTTGTCTTGACCGGGAACCTTTCATCAAGAGATATACAGATACCCTTTTCATTCTTACCTGCTTTACCACCGATATTGATACTGGTATCGGTAATATCATCCTTCAGATCTTCATAACCTAACAGTTCTCCATGATTGGTTAAAGCGAAATACTTATGGAAGAAATCGGTGAATGAATCATTAAAATCCGCATGATACAAAGCTTCCATACCATAGGCTACCGCATTAACACCCAAGTCAGGAGTAGAAGCGTGAGCAGCCTGACCATAAACAGTCAGTATATTATTCTCATAAGTATATTCAATATTATTTTCCTTCATGAAAGAATCAAGTTTTCCTTCATCAAAAGAATTATCAGTTAAAGTAAATACAGCCTTCTTAGGTACGACATTTGATGCCAGCCCGCTTTCCAGATCCTTAATCTTCGTATTTTTTCCTACCAGCATTCCGCCAACCATACCTTTTTCCGCATAGATACCAGGGAAACCGCCATCAGGGGTAAATCCGCAGTCAATATGGCCTTCCTTTTCCACATAATGTCTTACACAGGCTGAACCCGTCTCTTCATTGCATCCCAGTATCAGTCTTACCTTCTTCTTGAAAGGATATTTTTCATCGATAAGATATTTTAAGGCATACATACTCGCAATACCTGCGCCCTTATCATCAGATACACCTCTGCCATAAAGATAGCCGTCCTTTTCTGTAAGTGTGAATGGATCACTGTCCCAGCCATCACCCGCTGGAACAATATCAATATGGGCAACAACACCGATAGTCTTATCCCCGCTTCCGGTTTCACCATATCCGCAGTAGTAATCAAGATTGTGCGGTTCAAGACCATTCTTTTTCATCAGTTCTAACGCCTTATCCAAAGCTTTTCTGTTTGCGGATCCAAAAGGTTTTTCATCATCCGCATTAACCGAATTGAATGATACCATCTCTGCCAGATCATTCTTCATATTCTGAAGATTTTTTTCAATAAATTCTTTTACTTCCATGATTCCCCCTGTAATATAAGTCCTACCGGACAATGATCAGATCCCATTACCTGATCATAAATTATACTGTCTTTAACCTTATCCATAAGTCTTTCAGATACGACATAATAGTCGATTCTCCAGCCTACACCTCTTTCTCTGGCCTTTGTCCTGTATGACCACCAGGAATACTGAACATTTTCAGGATAGAGTTCTCTATATGTATCCTTAAATCCACTGTCTAAAAGAACAGTAAATTTTTCTCTTTCTTCATCAGAAAATCCTGCCGAGAAATGATTTTCATCAGGATTCTTTAAGTCTATCTCATTATGCGCAACATTAAGATCACCTGTATAGATTACCGGTTTTTTCCCATCAAGTTTAAGAAGATGTTTTCTTAAGTCATCTTCCCAGTGCATACGATAATCAAGTCTTAATAAACCGTCTTTAGAGTTAGGCACATAGGCACAGACATAATAGAAATCTTCATACTCAAGGGTAATGACTCTTCCTTCAAGCGGATGATCATCACCTTCAATATCATAGCTTACACTTAAAGGTTCCTTCTTTGTCAGAACCATGGTTCCGGAATAACCTTTCTTTTCAGCGCAGTTCATATAACGAAGATATCCGTCAAAGCTGAAAGTCATCTGATCTTCCTGCATCTTGGTCTCTTCAAAACTGATGATATCGGGATCTTCCTCCATAATAAAAGGCATCAGTAACCCTTTATTCATCACAGCTCTCAAGCCGTTGACATTCCAGTTCAGAAATTTCATAGAGGCATCGTCTTCTTTCTTAAATATTGAGCTTCTTCTTCGTTAAGATAAGGAAGCAGTGTCAGATATACTGTTTCATGGTACCTGTTTATGGCGTTGACAGTATCTTCATCAAGATATTTTTTATCTATAAGATCAAGATCAAACGGTACCATTGTAAGATGTTCAAAACCCAGGAATTCACCATATTCATTTTCGTACATGGTCTTACATAACAACATATTCTCGCATCTTATACCGAAAAGATTGTCAAAGTAGACACCAGGTTCATCAGATGTGATCATGCCCGGTTTGAGTTCCACATTTTCTGTTCCTTCAGGATTGTTGGAGAAACGGATATTAGGTATTCTTTCATGAACCGCCAGCGTCTGACCTACCCCGTGCCCTGTGCCGCAGCGGTAGTTTACACCCTGCTTCCAGATATCTTTTCTTGCGAGTATATCTATCTGATTGGATGCCACACCCTTTAAGAATACTGCTTCCGACAGATTAAACATTGATTTTAAGACAATCGTAAACCATCTTCTGATCTCAGGATCGACTTCACCTAAAGAAATGGTACGGGTAATATCAGTTGTGCCTTCATAGTACTGTCCACCGGTGTCCATCAGCAGTATTCCCTTATTATCGAGCTGTTTGGCGTTATCTTCAGTTGCGGAGTAATGCATCTGCGCAGCGTTTTCGTTGTAGGCGACGATCGGATTGAAACTTAAGTCAAAAGCCTTATAGTCCAGTCTGAATTTCGATATCATCTTTGCGGCGTCGTATTCATTTATGGTTCTTTTGTCTATACCATCAAGCCACATATAGAATCTCAATATCGCAACACCATCATAGATATGAGCCAGTTTCATGTTTTCCTGTTCAATTGGATTCTTGATAGCCTTCATATCTTCAACAATTGATCGCATATTCATGATTCTGTTGAAAGCTAAAGATGTATAGGTCGTATAATTGATCTTTTCTTCATCAAGAAGAATCTTTCTTCCCTTTATATCTTTTAAGAATGAATAGTATGAATCATAAGGTCTGATGATTACACCGTCAGCGTAAAGTTCATCGAGAAGTTCAGCCGAAAATCTTTTTATGTCACAGAAAAGATAGGTATCCTTATCCATGATTACCATATAGGCCATAAAGACCGGTGTATATGTGATATCGCTTCCTCTTAAATTAAGAAGATAGGCAATTGATTCAAGGTTTGATAAGACATGTACCTTGTCGGAAAGACAGTAGTACATCATATCCAGCTTCTGTTTTCTGGATAGACCTGTATATTTTTCTTCAAGTTCAAATATTTCTCCATCCTTTAAAGGCGCACGGTCTTCAATTATATCTGAATAGATATCATTATCACTTATTCTTATTTTTTCTTTGAGCAGTTTTTTCGCAAAAGATACAGATGTTCTTTTACCATCAATACCTAAAAGCTTATGAGGATAATATTCCTTAATATAATCGACTGGTTCTAAAGCCCCTTCCGTACCCAGTTTTACAACTTTGATACCGTTAGGTTCACATTCTCTTTCAGCCTGAAGATGATATCTTCCATCCACAAAGATTACCGCTTCTTCTTTACCTACAAGTAAGGTAGCCAGAGAACCGCTGAAACCTGAAAAATAACGAATCGTTTTGAAATATTCCGGTACATATTCTGACATATGATAATCGGTAGTATTGAAATAATAGAGATCGATTCCCAACTCTTCCATCTTTTCTCTTAATTTATCTAATCTTTCATTAACCATGATTCAATTCTATCACCTTAATATTTTAATGTAGTATAATTTATCTTATG
>JAUNIH010000035.1 GCA_030523555.1 Erysipelotrichaceae bacterium | reverse complement strand
GGAACAGAACATTTCAACTACGATTTATTTAAAGTTGATTTTGCCTATACACTAGATGGTGGTGATCCTGAAGCTGTTGAATATGAAAACTTCAATGCCGCAAGTGCTGTCGTAGACTTTAAGGGTATCTCTGTTCATCCAGGCAGTGCCAAGGACAAGATGGTAAACGCTGTAAAGCTCGCTTATGAATTTAACTCTCTTCTGGATCAGGATATGGTACCGGAAAAGACCGAAGGATATGAAGGTTTCAATCATATGATGTCTGTCAAAGGTGATGTCTTGAATTCTGAGAGTGAATACATCCTGAGAAACCATGATTTAGGTAAACTTGAAGATCAGAAAAATCAGTTTATAAACGCTGAAAAGATTATGAATGAAAAGTATGGCTATAAATGTGTAAGTCTTAAGCTTGAAGATTCATACCGCAATATGAAAGAAAAGTTTATCGGTCATATGGAACCGATTGAACTGGTTAAAAAGTCTATGGAAGAACTGGGTATGAACTACAAGGAAGAAGCTATCAGAGGGGGTACTGATGGTGCAGCTCTGACCTGGAATGGCATATTATGTCCAAATCTGGGTACCGGTGGTCAGAACTATCATGGTGTACATGAATTATGGTGCAAGGAAGATGGCGAAAAGATGGTGGATCTCGTATTGAAGATCCTTGAAAACGCCATTAAGTAGGAGAAGGATATGAAACCAATTGAACTAGATACAATGCTGGGCTATAGATACCTTTCAGGTCTTGATACCTGTAAGAATAAACTTGTCTATACTGATACACTTGCGGATAAAGAGAAAAACGATTATACGCAAAGGCTTCATCTTCTTGATCCTGAAAATAAAGAAGATACTGTATTACTGGAAGACAGAAGAATAAGATATCAGCTTATTGATGATGAAATATATGTCCTTAAAAATGAAAATGATAAGTATCTTGAGACCAGTGTATATAAATATGAAAATGGTTTAAACAAAGTATGTGATCTTCCTGTGGAAGTAAACAAAATTCATTCTTTAAATGATGATTATTTCTTTGTA
The DNA here is from genome assembly GCA_030523555.1 of Erysipelotrichaceae bacterium. Classification (GTDB taxonomy): domain Bacteria; phylum Bacillota_I; class Bacilli_A; order Erysipelotrichales; family Erysipelotrichaceae; genus Colivicinus. The sequence continues at coordinate 18,085 of JAUNIH010000035.1, read as the reverse complement.
GAAGCTACATCCCATATGGATTGTCCTGATTACTATAAATCTTCACTGGAAGAAAAAGATAAATATCATAAAAACGTTGAAGACAATAAGGATTATCTTGTACTGGATGAATATCCTTTCTTCTTTAATGGAGCAGGGTTTATCAACGGCAACCGTAACAGCGGATATCTTCTGAGTAAGAAAGACTGTTCTTTAAAAAGAATTACGCCTTATACGATGGATATCGAAGATGTTCAGACCGATGGAAATAAGGTATATCTTCTGGCGAATGATTATCAGAGTATGAAGAAGATATGGTCTTCCATCTATGAATACGATACAGATACAGATGAACTTAAATGTATATATAAGAATGGTAAGATCTATTTCCGTAAGATAGTCATGTTAAAAGGTAAACTGACAGCTATGGGCTCAGAAAAGACCTGTATCAGCGGACAGTCTTTCTATCAGCTTACAGATAATGATATGAAGAAGATCTATGAAACAGAATATATGTTCTTTAATTCGGTTACGACAGACTGCCGTTATGGACATGGAAGAAACAATATGACTGTAAATGGAAATCTTTATATACTCAATACCATTGATGAAAGATCTGTACTTAACCGTTTTGATGGTGAAAAACTTGAATATATGACCGACTTTGAAGGTTCAACTGATGATTTTACCTTTATCGGTGATGATTTATATATCATTGCGATGAAGGATATGAAACTTCAGGAAATCTATAAGGTAGAAGATGATTATAAACAGATCACATCTTTAAATGAAGAAGTACTTAAAGACAGATATGTGGCTAAACCGGAAAAGATGTCATGTTTCAACATTCATGAAATAAGAGGTTTTGTCTTAAAACCTTATGGCTTTGATCCTGATAAGAAATATCCGATGATTCTTGATATCCATGGTGGACCTAAGGGTGCATATGGACCGATATATTCTCACGAAATGCAGTTATGGGCATCTAAAGGATACTTTGTCATCTATTGCAATCCACACTGTTCTGATGGAAGAGGTGATGAATTCTCTGACTATATAAGCCATTATGGATCTACTGATTATGATGATCTCATGAAGTTTGTGGATACGGCTTTAGAAACATATCCGCAGATTGATAAAGATAAGTTATGTGTAACCGGTGGTTCATATGGAGGATATATGACAAACTGGATCATTACCCATACTGACCGCTTTGTAGCTGCTGCATCTCAGCGTTCTATTAGTAATAGAGTAGCTGATTTCTATTATTCAGATTATGCGTATGATGTAACATATGAAAACGGCATTCCTCGTGATGATGCGGCGATCAAGCTCTTCTGGGATCGATCACCTATAAAGTATGTTGATAATGCCGTAACGCCTACACTGTTTATTCAGTCTACAGAAGATTACCGCTGTCCTTTCCCTGAAGCTGTACAGCTGTTCTCAGCTTTAAAATGGAAGGGAGTAGAGACAAGACTATGCGGCTTTAAGGGTGAAAACCATGAACTTTCTAGAAGCGGCAAACCTTTACATCGATTAAGAAGACTTTCAGAAATAACTGAATGGATGGAAAAACATACACGATAAAAAGAAGAAGTGTTCATTGAACACTTCTTTTAATGATTGACATCTATTTCGAATAAGTCTCTTGGGAAATTGGTAAGTATTTCAGCACCCGTTTCTGTAATCAGGACTATATCTTCAACACGCATATACATTTCATTTTCAAACCACATCTTAGGTTCTACCGCAAAGGTCATACCAGGCTTGATGATGAAATCATTGTCTTTGTTTACCAGAGGAAATTCATGACAGTCGATACCGATCTGATGTCCCAGCATCTGTATGTCACGGTATCTGAGATTTTCAATAAATCCCAGTTCTTCAACCTTGTCAGCTACCATCTGATAGAGCTCATTGATATTGGTCTTGTATGGAACGATATTGTCGACCATATAGAGTATCGCATCGTTTAAGGCTTTATAGCCTTTCTTGCAGATTTCTGGAGCCTTACCGTAATAGAAGCTTCTTCCCCAGTCGGAACAGTAACCGTTATTCATAAAGCCGACATCGCAGGCTATACCGGTCTGCGGTACCAGTTTCCAGTTGCGGTCATACAGTGCATATACCTGTGTAGTAATTGTATTCTGGGTTTTAAATCCGATAGTAGGAGGGAAGGACAGATCCTGTATACCGTTTTTGTATCCGTATTCTACAAGAAGATTTTCAGCTTCTCTTTGAGTCATGCCTTCTTTAAGATTGTTTACGACATACATTACTGCATCATCAGTGAATTTACAGATCTTTCTTAATTCTTCTATTTCATCAGCATCCTTATAGCATCTTACATCCTTAAGAAGATCTTCACCGTCAACAACTTCAATATCCTTATCAATCTCTTTGAGCATATTTGAAAGATAATCAAAACATGGATAGCCTACAGCTATTCTTTTGCCTTTGATATATGGTGATATCGCATCTTCAAACTGGTCCATATAACTGTATACGGTATTATCCGGATAATTCTTTTTGAAGTAATCATAATTTTCATGATTTGCGATAATAGTGCATTCTCCATTTGAGCTCAGATAGAGCAGGGCACATGGCATATTGAAGGCGCTGGATCTGCCCATGATGTTTGTATCGCAGGCTCTTTGCCAGTAGAAGTCTTTACAGTCTAAAAGGTACTGAAAATTTGCAGACTGGGCATACAGCATTCCATCAATGTTCTGATCCTTCATTATTTCTTTGGCTTTGATTATTCTTGATTCTTTCATATATATACCTTCTTTTTCTATAAATATATTTTATTATTTTTATCCGAATATATAAGGGTTTTTAATTATAAATGAGATGTAAACGTTTACAATGAAATATTTACATGTTAATGAATAAATTAGTCAAAAAATAATATAAAATAATTACATACTTTATGAAAATAAAGTGAAGGGATGTTAAAATTTAGATTATGTCATTGAGACATTTTTTGGAGTTACATTGAATGGGGTTCAGTAAAGAGAAATTTCAGATTATCTATCAGAGTCTTCAAAAATATGATGTGGATATGTGGATTGTTGCAGGACAGGAATCCGCTACCAAATCAGAACCGGTACTCGATATCATAAGCGATTCGGAATTCATCGGTAAGACAGCTTTGATTTTTACAAAAGATAAAAAGGCGAGAGTTGTCTGTACACCGATAGATGCCAACGGTTATGAAATAACGGGTGTCTTTGAAAAGATATATCCGTTCCCTGTAGGATTTGAAGATACTCTAAGTGAAGTAATTAAAGAACTTGAACCAAAGAATATAGCTCTTGATTATTCAAGAAACAACCCCAGCGCAGATGGATTAAGTATGGGTATGTATCAGCTGATTAAAAACGCAGTTGATAAATCAGGAATCAGAACTGAAATTGTATCTGCAGAAAATCTGGTGGTAATGGTCAGAGGAATCAAGACAGCGGAAGAAATCAGAAAGATCAGAAGGGCTGTTGAAGAAACAGAAGTAATCCTGAATGATGTAAAGAAAGTGATTAAGGCTGGTGTAAACTGCCAGGATATATATGCCTTTATTCAAGGTGAAGTAGAAAGAAAAGGATTTGGCTATTCATGGCCAAAATCACAGGATCCCGGTGTGGTTGCCGGTATCGGCTGTCCTCAGGGGCATGTGGGTGCTCCTGACTTTGTGATCAAAAAGGGTGATGTCGTAAACGTTGACTTCGGTATTGTCCTTGATGGTTACGGCAGTGATATTCAGAGAATGTACTACGTCTTAAAAGATGATGAAGACGATGCACCCGAAGATGTCAAGAAAGCTTTCTATGCGGTAAGAGACGGCATACAGCTTTCTGCCAAGGCTTTAAAGCCTGGTGTTACCGGAAATTATGTAGACAGTGTTGCCAGAGATTATATCGTATCTCTTGGCTATCCTTCATGGAATGCAGCCTTAGGTCATCAGCTTGGCAAGGTTGCCCATGATGGCGGTCCGTTACTTGGTCCAAGAAAGCCAAGATATAACAGACCTGAACTTATAGATGCACCATTATTCGAAAACATGGTGTTTACCCTTGAACCTGGAGTTCCGACAAGTGCCGGAAGACTGGGTCTTGAAGAAGATGTTGTTGTGACTAAGGATGGAGCGCAGTTTCTCGTTCCTCCTCAGATGGAATTATACTTGATCAGATAAGGAGGAATGATGTTTAAATATATCGTTAAAAGAATTCTGATTGGCTTTCTGACACTGATGGTCCTTGCGACTGTCGTATTCGTTGGAATGAAGGCCATGCCAGGTTCTCCATTCTCAAGAGACAATAAAGCTATACCGGCCGCAACGATTGAAGCTTTAAACAAGAAATACGGTCTTGATAAACCAATCAGTGAACAGTTTATCATCTATATGTCAAACCTGTTCCATGGTGATCTTGGTGATTCTATTTCCAAGAAGGGTCAGCCTGTTACAGAAATTATTGCTTCACGTATGCCTGTTACAGCCAAACTCGGATTAATTGCCTTTGCCTTTTCAATTATCGTAGGTATTACCTTTGGTATTGTATCGGCGCTGACCAAACACCGATGGGTCAACAGTGCAATTACCGTTATGGCAACTATCGGTGTATCGTTCCCGGGTTTCTTACTGGCGATGCTGATGATGGTAATCTTCTCGGTCAAACTGGGATGGCTGCCGGTTGTAGGTCTTGAAACTGCTCAATCATATATCATGCCTGTACTGGCATTATCATTCTCTCCGATTTCTTCTATTACCCGTTTAACAAGATCTTCTTTAAGAGATGTTATGAGTTCTGACTATATCACTCTGGCAAGATCCAAAGGTACTAAGGAAATCTGGGTTGTTATCAAACACGGATTAAAGAATGCACTCTTACCGGTTATTACTTATTCCGGTCCGATGTTTGCAGGTATGATTACCGGTTCACTGGTTATCGAAACACTGTTCTCAATTCCTGGTATCGGTCGTGAATTCACCAACTCCATTCAGAACCGTGACTATACATTATGTATGGGTCTCACATTACTGTTTGGTGCACTGGTTATCATCATGACACTGGTATCCGATATTGTGGCAGCTATAGTCGATCCACGTATCAAGGTTGATAAGTAAAGGAGGTAAAAAAATGGAAAATAAAGATTTGATTACTGAAGATTTATTTGTCAGACTTGATGATTCGGAAAAGAATTCGGAATTCATTGCGATGGAATCCAAGACCTTCTTCCAGGATGCGTGGGACAGATACAAGAAAAACAAACTTGCCATGATTGGTCTTATATTTATCGTCATCATGGTTTTACTGGCTATATTTGTGCCAATGTTCTCAAAATACGGTTTTGAAGATCAGGATCTGCTCGGCAAAAACCTGCTTCCATGTCTTGAACATCCTTTCGGTACAGATAAGCTTGGAAGAGATATCTTTGTCAGAGTTATGTATGGCGGTCGTATTTCCTTAGCTATTGGTTTTGCGACAGCGTTTATCTGTCTGATTATCGGTGTCTTATACGGCGGTATATCAGGCTATGTCGGCGGTAAAGTCGATATGGTTATGATGCGTATTGTTGATATCCTCGATTCAATTCCGACATTACTTTACGTTATCCTTATCCTACTGATATTCGGTAATACTATTCCGGCAATGATGCTGGCAATATGTTTTACAACTTGGATTGGAATGGCCAGACAGGTAAGACAGCAGGTAAGATCCATAAAAGAAATGGAATTCTCACTGGCAGCTACTGTATTAGGTGCCTCACATTCAAGAATTCTCTTAAAGCATCTGGTTGTTAACGCGATTGGACCTATCATCGTTAACCTGACGATGATGGTTCCAAGTGCTATCTTTACGGAATCATTCCTGTCTTTCGAAGGTATTGGATTAGATCCTTCTATTCCTTCCTGGGGAAAACTGGCGAATGACTGCCGTGGCTTATTCTTTACTTATCCCATTCAGATTGTATGGGTAATTGCTGCAATTTCTCTTACATGTCTGTCTCTTAACTTTATCGGCGATGGAATCGGTGAAGCATTCCAGGCCAAGACGAGATAAGGAGGGAATATGGCATTATTAGATGTAAAAAACCTGACTACTGTATTCAAAACCGCACAGGGTAAGGTACAGGCTGTCAGAGATGTATCTTTCACACTTGATGAAGGTGAAGTACTTGGTATCGTAGGTGAATCCGGTTCCGGTAAGTCACAGACCATGTATACCATTATGGGTTTACTGGCTGATAACGGTATTATCGAATCCGGTGAAATCTATTTCGATGGTGAAGATATTTCTCCTGGTCATTTCGCAAACAAGAAAGATTACGATAAAAAGATGCTGGATATCCGTGGCAACAAGATGGCTATGATTTTCCAGGATCCTATGACATTCTTAAACCCAGTTTTAAAGATTGAAACACAGCTCGTTGAACCTTTACTCAATCATACAGATATGACTAGAGCTCAGGCTAAGCAAAGAGCCCTTGAACTGATGAGACTGGTTGGTATTCCTTCTCCGGAAAAACGTATCAAACAGTATCCGTTTGAATTCTCCGGTGGTATGAGACAGCGTATCGTTATAGCGATTGCCCTTACATGTAATCCTAAACTGATTATCGCTGATGAACCTACAACAGCGCTGGATGTTACAATTCAGGCTCAGGTTCTTGAACTTATTGATAACCTCAGAAAAGAAACAGGCGCTGCGGTAATTATGATTACCCATGACCTCGGTGTAGTTGCCAAACTGTGTGACCGCGTCATGATCATGTATGGCGGCAAGCTTGTAGAACAGGGTACAGACAAGGATATCTTCTATAATCCTAAACATCCTTATACAAGCGGCTTACTGAAGTGTATTGCCAATCCTGAAGATGATTCTGATAAACCGCTTGAACCAATTGCCGGTTCTCCACCTGATTTACTGAATCCTCCAAAGGGATGTCCGTTTGTTGACAGATGTGATCTTGCCATGAAAGTCTGCAAGGACTACATGCCTGAAGAAACTTCTTTCTCAGATGTTCACAAGTGCAAATGCTGGCTGAACCATGAATACGCAAAGAAAGGAGAGTAGTTATGTCAGAAGAAAAAACAATTTTAAAGGTTACTAATCTTAAAACATATTTCGATGTAACTAAAGGATTATTCTCTCCTAAACAGATTGTTAAAGCTGTTGATGGTGTAAGTTTTGATGTTTATGAGAATGAAACATTCGGACTTGTAGGTGAATCCGGTTGCGGTAAATCCACACTGGGTAGAACTATTGTTAAACTGTATGACCCTGTTTCGGGTACAATAGAGTTTCAGGGTAAAGATATCTCTTCAATCAAAGGTGCTGAATTAAAGGCCTTCAGAAAAGATATGCAGATGATCTTCCAGGATCCATACGCATCTTTAAACCCTAGAATGACAGTCGGTGAAATCATAAAGGAACCTATGATTATTCATAAGATTTATGATACTGACGAAGAAAGAGAAGCACGTGTAGTTGAACTTCTCAAAATTGTAGGTCTTAAACCGGACCATATCAGAAGATATCCTTCTGAATTCTCCGGCGGTCAGAGACAGAGAATTGGTATTGCTAGAGCACTGGCTGTAAATCCTAAGTTTATCGTCTGCGATGAACCGATTTCAGCACTTGATGTATCCATCCAGGCTCAGGTAATAAATTTATTAAAAGACATCCAGAATGAAATGGGTCTTTCCTACTTATTCATCGCCCATGACTTAAGTATGGTAAAACATATCTCCGACAGAATCGGGGTTATGTATTTAGGGCACATGATGGAATTAGGACCAAGTAACGATGTATATCATCGTCCACTGCATCCTTATACCGTCGCATTATTATCAGCGATTCCGATTTCGGATCCAGATATAGCAAAAGCCAAACAGCGTATTGTGCTTGAAGGTGAAATACCTTCACCAATCAATCCGCCTAAAGGCTGTCCATTCTCTACGCGTTGTCCAAAGGCAACAGAACGCTGCAAGAATGAAATGCCACAACAGATCCAGGTTGGCAATCGACTGGTATCGTGCTTCTTGTACGAAAAATAAAAGAAAGGAAGATTAAAACATGAAAAAATTACTTGTATTAGTATTAACACTGTTCATGGTTGTTGGCTTAGCTGCTTGTAGCGGCGGTTCTACAACTCCAACTGATGGTGGTGATACTGCTACTCCTGTCACCTATACTTACGCTATCGGTGACCAGCCTAGTTACATGGACCCTGCTGTTGCCACAGACTCAATCGGTTCATATGTTATCAACCAGATGTTCTTCCCTATGTTCTATTTAGGACCAGACGGAATTACTCCTGCTGCTGCTGAATCATATGAAGTTTCCGATGACAATCTTACCTATACTATCAAACTGGTTGAAAACTACTGGTCTGATGGTCAGAAAGTTACTGCTGATGATTACGTATATGGCGTAAAACACGCATTATCAATCGGTGGTGCTGAAGCTTCTTACTTATCATGGGTAACAGACTACGTTGTTGGTGCTGCTCAGTATGAATATTCTACAAGCACAGATATGCCAGAACTTGGTGTTGTAGCTCTTGATGAAAACACAGTTCAGATTACTTTAATGAAAGAAGTACCATTCTTCACTTCTCTGTTATGGGGTGGCGTATACTATCCATTAAGAGAAGATTTCGCACCAATGGGTGATTACACTTGGGCTGACACTGTTGGTTATCCAATGTGTGGTGCTTACTATCCAACTTACATTGACAGAGCAGACAAGATTGAATTCGCCAAGAATGAAAACTGGGTTTGGGCTGATCAGTGTGGTGTAGATGTACTGGTATGTAAGGTTATTGCTGATATGGATGCTGAATTAATGGCATTCCAGAGTGGTGAAATCGATTACGCTTCTTCAGTAGAAGCTGCTACAGTATCTAAGATGCCTGAATTAGCAGACAACTTCTTCGCTACAGGTGTTATCAACTACTACATCGAATTCAACTGCTACGACAATGGTACTAACTCTGATGATCCAATGATGGACGTTAACGTTCGTAAGGCTATCCAGTATGGTATCGATCGTGAAGCTATCTGTGCTGCTAGAGATGACGGTGTTACATTCCCATTATACGGATTTGTTCCATCCGGCTTAGTTGCTGATGAAGGTGACTTCCGTGCTGTTGGTGGTGACTACATGTCATATGATCCAGATCTTGCTAAGGAATATCTTGCTGCTGCAGGTTATTCTGTAGATAATCCTTTACAGCTTGAATACTACTACAACCAGAATTCTGCTCATGACCTGGTTGCTGCTGTATTAAAAGAACAGTTAAAGGCTATCGGTATTGAATTAACATTAAAGACTGCCGATGTTCGTACATTCTTCGCAGACCGTGATGAAAATGGTAACTTCCAGATTGCCCGTGGTGCAATGTCTGCTGACTACTCAGATCCACTCGCTTATCTGGATATGGCTACTACTACATTCCAGATGAACAAGTGCTGGGGTGATGATTACTATGATGAAATCATGTTAACTGCTGCATCACAGTCAGGTCAGGAAAGAATGGATACTTTACACGCTGCTGAAAAGTATCTGGTTGAAGAAACTGCTCAGGTTTGTCCATTATTCGAATATGGTTCAGCTTGCTTAAAGAGCACTGCATTCACAGGCGATATCGACAACATGCAGGGTAACTCAATCTTCTGGTTCGTTAAACCTGCCAACTAATTAATTTAAAAGTTAATTATATAAGAATGACATATGGCGCAAGCCATATGTCTTCTTTTGTAAGAAAAGGAGTACTTATGAATTTTAATAAAGAAAAGCTTCCTATAATATTTGAAACGTTAAAAAGACATGATGTTGATGCCTGGATGATTATGGGCAGAGAAACCATTATGAACTCTGAACCTGTATTACCGGTTTTAGGAGATATGAGCTTTATTATTGCGACTGCTCTTGTTTTTACAAAAGAAAAATGTATCGCTGTTGTTTCACCACTTGACGTTGATGGATATAAGATGATCGATGGAATCGATGAAGTCCATGAATATCCTGGAACCATGGAAGAAACAATTGCTGAAGTATTAAATCAGTTAAAGCCCAAGAAACTCGCTCTTAATATCAACAGTGCTGATGCGGCAGCTGATGGTCTTACGGTCGGTATGTATAAATCGCTCGAGGAAGATGTATTTCCTCATTTAGAAATTAAACCGGAGATTGTATCTTCAATGCCAATCGTATCCGAAGTAAGAGGAAGAAAAACCGCTTCCCAGATTGAAAAGATCAGAGTGTGTACTGAGAAGGCTGAAGAATATCTCATGAGAGTTCCGGAAATATGTCATGAAGGAACAACTTCAATTGAAATATTCAACTTCTTACATGAAGTTGCCTACAATGATGGTTTTGGAATGTCCTGGGCAGATTCACAGTGTCCTTCAGTAGCCTGTGATCCAGAGGTTAAACAGGGACATTCAGGTATTATTGATACACCTTTAAAGAAGGGATGTACCATCAATATCGATTACGGCGTAAGTAAAAACGGATACTGTTCAGATCTGCAGAGAATGTATTATGTCCTTAAGGATGATGAAGATGATGCGCCCGAAGAAGTAAAGAAAGCATTCTATCTTGTTAGAGATGCGATAAATGCGGCAAGAGAATTCATGAAGCCTGGTGTTACCGGTTTTGAAGTAGATCAGGTCGCAAGACATATGATTGTAGATGAAGGTTTTGATTCATGGAATACGGCCTTAGGTCATCAGGTCGGTCATGTGACTCATGATGGTGGAACAATTCTCGCCAACAGAAGACCAAGATACAATAAACCTGAACTCATTGATACACCTTTACAGGTTGGCAATGTCTTTACCATTGAACCTGGTATTGAAATAGCTCAGGGAAGAATTGGTATTGAAGAAGATGTCGTTATAACCGAAAACGGCACAGAATGGCTGCAGAAGCCTCAGCAGGAACTTGTCCTGATAAGACTTAAATAGGGGTGAATTATGTATACATTTGTAGAACAGAAACATATTAAAGATTTATTTCTGAAGGAAAGAATTGAACTTATCGGTTCTATCCTGAAAGAAGAAGATATCGATGCCTGGCTGATATTATCTAAAGAATACAATGAAGACGTTGTATTCCCATTTCTTGTGCCGGCAGATTATTACCATGCCAGAAGAATTACGGCGTTACTCTTTACCCATAAGGATGGGGTAACTGATGCCATCTCAATGTCTTTACCTGATGAGAATCTGGAAAAGTATTATCATCGTGAATATGATTTCAAAACGGAAGACCTTTACGAAGCTCTGACAAGAGAACTTGATAAGATCAATCCGAATAAAATAGCTTTAAACTATTCACAGAACTTTGCCTTTGCGGATGGATTGTCTACAGGCTTATATAAGGAACTCTGTGAAAAGCTTCCAGAGAGACTGACATCCAAGTTTGTATCAAGTGAAAATGTAGCAATAAGAGTTCTTGAGACAAGAACTGCATCTGAACTCAAATACTATCCTGAAGTAATGAAAGTTGCGATGGACGTGATTGATGAAGCCTATTCCGATAAGGTTATAACTCCTGGTAAGACGACTTTGAGAGATGTTATGGACTTTATGGATTCCAAGGTCAACAGTCTTGGTATTTCCTGCTGGTTTGAATCAACAGTAAACCTGCAGAACGAAAAAGGTTTCTTTGAAGAAGATACGGTTATTCAGAAAGGGGATCTCTTACACTGTGATTTCGGTATTACTTATCTTCATCTGAATACTGATACTCAGAGATTATGTTATATCCTGAAAGATGATGAAGATGAACTTCCTGAAAGTCTGAAAACTGCCATGAAAAACAATAACCGTTTCCAGGATATCGTCAGATCATGCTACAAGGTTGGTAAAACTGGTAATGACGTATTCCTTGAAGCATTGGAGAAGGGTAAGGCTGAAGGTTTAAGACCTGTACTGTATACTCATCCTTTAGGTCTGCACGGCCATGCGGCAGGTCCTATTATCGGTTTATATACCAATCAGAATCCTATTCCGGTAAGAGGAGATCTCAAACTTCATGATTCTACAGGCTATGCCTTAGAACTCACAACCATCGAATATGTAGAACATTATGGATGTGATATCCGTATGATGACAGAGGAATCTGTTGTATATAAAGATGGTGAGGTTTATTTCCTTGCTGAAAACAGGGATAAAATAAAAGCGATTAAAGGAAATATTTAATTTGTTGGAGGATATATGAGTACATTTGATCTTAATAAACCATACTGTTTCTATTTTAATGAGATAGCTAAGATACCTCATGGTTCATATAATGAAAAAGCGATTTCGGATTATATCGTCGAATTCGCTAAGAAAAGAAATCTTAATTATGTACAGGATTCCATGAATAATGTCGTAATCTATAAAAAGGCTTCAAAAGGTTATGAAAATGCGAAACCTTTACTGCTTCAGGCTCATATGGATATGGTCTGTGAAGCCAACAAATCCGCAAACTTTGATTTCAGAAAAGACAGTCTTAAATTAAAAGTAGAAGGTGAGTGGCTGACAGCTGAAGGTACAACTTTAGGTGCTGATGATGGAACAGGTGTAGCGTATATGCTGGCGATTCTGGATGATGATTCTTTGGAACATCCTGATCTTGAATGCTGTTTTACAGTTCAGGAGGAAGTAGGACTCTTTGGCGCTTTAGGACTTGACACAAGTCTGTTCAAGGCCAGAAGAATGGTCTGTCTTGATGGAGGAGGAGAAATATCTACCGGGATATCTTCTGCAGGCGGATGTATTGTAGAAAGCGATATAGATATATCTTTTATGGATAATAATAAACCTGCCTATAAGATGCTTGTGACTGGTTTAAGCGGTGGACATTCAGGTGGCGAAATCCATAAGGAAAAGGGTAATGCCAATAGAATTGCCGTGCGTATCATGAAAGAAATGAGTATGGCTGGTGTTGATATGAATCTTGTATCAGTCAATGGCGGTTTAAAGGATAACGCTATTCCAAGAGAATGTGAAATCATCTTTACCAGCAACAGTGATAAAGAACTTATTGATGAAAAACTGGCCTTAAGTGTAAAGAATATAAGAACGGAACTGGAATTTTCTGATGCGGGAATTGTATGTACTGTAGAAAAAGCTGATACTGTCGATAAATGTATGGATGATAAGACGACAAAGACAGTTATTGATTATCTGTTTCTGATACCTAACGGTTTCCGTCACAAATCAATGGCTATTGAAGGTCTTACACTTACTTCTTTAAATACCGGTATTATAAAAACTGAAGGTGATAAAGTGGTTGTCACAAGTTCTATCAGAAGTGCGATTGATTCAGGTATTCAGCATCTTATCGATACCATCTATACACTGGCTTCACTGTTTGATATAAAATGTTCTACTTCAGCCAGGTATCCCGGATGGAACTATAAGGCTGAATCAGAGATGAGAGAAAAACTGAATAAGATTATCATAAAAAACCGTGGAAGAGAACTTGAATGTATGGCTTTCCATGGAGGATGTGAATGTGGTGTCTTTGCGGCGATAAGTGAAGAAATGGATATTCTTACTTATGGTCCTGTAAGTGAAAATGTTCATACACCTGATGAAAGACTGAATCTTGATTCGTTTGATCGAAGCTATAAGATTCTTTGTGATCTGATTGGTGAATGTAAATAGGAGGAAGGAAATATGAAAGGAAAACTGATTGTATTATCTGGTGCGAGCTCTATCGGTAAGGACCGTGTCAAGGATGCCTTACTGGAAGATAAGGAACTGGGATTACTGTATGCCATATCTATGACTACCCGTCCAATGAAAGAAGGGGAAGAAGATGGCGTAGACTATTATTTTACAGATTATAAATCATTTGCGAATGCGGTTAAGAATAAAGAATTACTGGAATATACAGAATTCAACGGATATTATTACGGTTTACCAAAAGATCAGGTAAACTTTCTGATGTCTCATGGAAAGAATGTTCTGGTAGACGTTGAGGCTGAAGGTGTAGGTCCTATCAAACTCAATGTTCCTGAGGCTTTATGTATCTTTATGCTTCCTAAGACTATTGAAGATCTTGAAGCACATATTCATGATGTTTATGGTGATGATACAGCTGATGCGAATGTACGTATCAATAAGGCCAGAATGGAAATGGAAATATCTTCTTTATTCCGCAATCAGGTAGTAATGGATGATTTTGATAGATCATATGAAGAAATTAAAAAGTTAATAAAGGAATATATAGCTGAATAATGAACACTTGTTTTTTGGAAAAATATGCCAGAGTACTGGTGGAAGTAGGGGTTAACCTTCAGAAGGGGCAGAAACTTTTATTACAGTGTACATCTGATTCTCTGGATCTTGCCCGTATGATATCGAAGGTCGCTTTTGAAAGAGGTGCTGCCGACGTAGCGGTCTTTATTGATGATCCTTATATTAAAAGATTAAGAGGTCTGTACTGTGATGAAGAAACGGTGAAGGAAGTACCTGATTACCGTAAGGAACAGCTTGATTACTATCTGAGACAGGATTGTGTACAGATGTCTTTGATGGGTACTTATCCTCATAATATGGATGGGGTATCAAATGAAAATTCCATCGCTATCGCTAACGCTGATAATGAAGTAAGAAATGTTGTAAGAAAATATCTTCATAAGGGTACACTTCAGTGGACTGGTACAGCTGTTCCAAACCTTGAATGGGCCAAGGCTGTATATCCTGAATTAAGTGAAGATGAAGCTCTTGAAAAACTGGAGAATGATATCTGTGTAATGATGCGTTGTGATAAGGATGATCCGGTTGAAGCGTGGAAGAAACATTGCGAAGATCTGTCTAAAGTATCAACGGCTTTAAATAATTATAATTTTGAAAGGCTCCATATCAGATCTGAATTAGGTACAGATATTGAAATCAAACTGGTGAAAGATCATATCTGGACTTCAGCTGGTGATATGGGTGAAAGTCTTACTAAAGTTCCATATGTTGCGAATATGCCTACAGAAGAAATTTTTACTGATCCGCATAGAATGGAAGTTAACGGAATTGCCTATGCATCAAGACCTTTAATGATTTCAGGCAAGTTAGTGAAGGATTTCTGGATCAGATTCAAAGATGGGCTTGCGGTAGAATGCGGGGCTTCCCAGAATAAGGAAGTATTGGAAAATCTTTTAATGAAGGATGAATATACCAGAAGACTTGGTGAAGTAGCACTTGTATCAAAAAACAGTCCTATTACGAAGATGAACCGTATATATTTCAATGGACTTATTGATGAAAATGCGGCAAGTCATCTGGCTTTCGGTCAGAGCTTTTCAACCAATATCAAGAATGGAACAGATATGACTAATGAAGAACTGCTTGAAGCTGGTGTAAACAATGCCAGCTGCCATTGTGATTTTATGATCGGTACACCGGAATTTGAGGTAGTCGGCATTAAATATGATGGTACAAGAGTTCAGGTAATGAAGGAAGGGGATTTTGTATTATGATTTCCAGACAGGATGGATTTATCAAGAATGTAGCTCACTTTGATGAACTTAAATCAAAGATTCTGCCATACCGTGAAAGAGAAAGAATCATGGATGGATGGTTAAGAATCCGTTATAAGGAAGTTCTTCCGATGATTATGAAAAGAAGCGGTATTGATGCGTGGGTTATCGCCTGCAATGAATACAATGAAGATCCGGTAATCAAGACACTTACACCATGTGCGATGTTTACGGCCAGAAGAACGACTATTTTATTAATGGTCTTGAAGGGTGATGAAGTTAAACGTTACTCTATCACCAGACCTAATGTGGGATTGGATGAATTCTATGAAGCCGCCTGGATCAATCAGAAGGATTCTATCTGGTGCAAGGATCCAAGTAAGGCCGAAACCCAGTATGAATGTCTGGCTAGACTTTTAAAAGAAAACAATGTAAATAAGATCGGTCTTAATATGTCCAAGGATTTCGCGTTTGCGGATGGTCTTACAAAGACGATGTATGATTCGATTACAGAATGTTTTGATGATGAGATGATGAGCAAAATCGTTTCAGCTGAAGATCTGTGTGTGGGATGGCTGGAGACAAGAACTGTTCCGGAAATGGAAGCCTATAACGGTATCATGCAGATAGCGCATGCGCTTATTGATGAAGCTTTCTCATCCAAGGTTATTATTCCCGGTGTTACGACAAATCATGATGTAAAGTACTGGATGCTGAATAATGTTACGGATATGGGTCTTGAACCATGGTTTGATTTTGAAGTATCTATTATTAGAAACGGCATGTCGGGACATGATGAAAGCGAAGGAACTATTGCTGGTATCGGTCAGTTTGAAGAATCAGAAGTAATAAGACAGGGCGATATTTTACATTGCGATGTCGGTTTCAGATATCTCGGTTTATGTACCGATACGCAAGAGAATGCTTATGTTTTAAAACATGGTGAATTTGATGCACCTGAGGGTCTTAAAAAGGCTCTGGCTCAGGTAAATCAGTTCCAGGATATCGTTATCTCAAACTATAAAGAAGGAAGAAGCGGTAATGAAATTCTTAAACTGTCTTTAGAAGAAGGTAAAGCTGCCGGCTTGAAGCCATGTCTCTATACTCATCCGATCGGATATGATGGCCATGCGGCAGGTCCTACTATCGGTTTATTTGATAAACAGCAGGGTGTTCCTGGAAGAAATGGAACATATCCTTTATACAACAACACTGCCTATTCTTTGGAACTTAACTGTAAGGTTAGCGTTCCTGAATGGGATAATCAGGAATTCGCATTAGGTTTAGAAACTGATGTTCTCTTTACCGGTGATAAAGTCTATTATCTTGGAGGAAGACAGGAAAACTTCCATCTTATCAAATAATGAAGAATAAGGTTTCTGATACAAAATTCAAACTGAAAAGTGTTTCTGTCGCAAAACTGAATCTGCTGGTGTTTTTATATTCCCTGGTAGCCAATTTTGCCCATCCGATTACACCGACATTTATCAAGATGCTGGGACTGCATGACTATATGTTTGGACTGGCTTTTGCGTGTATGGCTTTTACCAACTTTCTGTTTTCTCCATTCTGGGGAAAGATGGCATCAAGATACGGTGCCGGTAAAGTCTTTTCTCTGGCGTTTTTAGGATATGGTACGATGCAGTTCTTCTTTGGATTTTCTACTGAAGAGTGGCAGATATGTCTTGCAAGACTGGGCGGCGGTTTCTTTATATCCGCCTTGTCTGTATGTCAGATGGTCTATGTCATAAAAAACTCTGAACATTCCGGTAGAGATCTCGCCATACTTGCGACTATCGGTTCAGTTGTTTCACCATTCGGTTTTCTTATAGGTGGATTTCTTGGTGACTGGTCCATAAAGGGGACATTCATCATACAGGGTATAGGTTTATTTGTGATAAGTCTTATCGGCAATATCATTCTTGATGATTCTGATACGGAAGATGCGAAGTTTACCTTATCGGAAATCAATCCTTTTACCGATTTTATCAGGTCTAAGGATCTTATTAATGGTTTTGTGGTAGTATTCCTGATTATGGTTACGGTTTCATCCTTTGGATCTACATGTTACGATCAGTGTTTCAACTACTATATTAAAGATCAGTTCAATTTCCCTAGTTCATATAACGGAATACTTAAGGCTGGTGTTGGATTTATAGCTTTATTTGCCAATTCCTTTATAACCATCAGGCTCTTAAAGACAGATACCTACAGAACTATCAGTTATGTCTTTGCAATGCTGACGCTGATGCTTGTTGGGGTAGTTGTGGTTAATGATATGATTCCGTTTATTATCATCAATATCGTATTCTTTGGCTGCAACTCTATCTATCTGCCATTACTGCAGGATTTCATGACCAAGAAAAACGCTGATCGTTCAAATGAAATGGTCGGTTTATATAATGCTACCCGTGCTATCGGTATGGTAGTGGGATCACTTTTCGCCGGATTTATCTACGGGGTACACCCTAAACTCTCATTTGTCTTTGCGGCAGTGGCGTTTGGATTATGTGTGCTTCTATCTCTAAGACATGCGAAAATGGCAAAGGCGTAAATAAAACAGGTTCATTGAACCTGTTTGTTTATTTATCGAAGTGTTTCTTTTTATAGAACCAGATGGCTATAT
>JAUNIH010000034.1 GCA_030523555.1 Erysipelotrichaceae bacterium | reverse complement strand
CAAATTAAGACAATGAGCGATTTTCCAAAAACACTCAATATGTCAAATTACCTTTATTTGTACAGTTTAAAAATACCTTAGTCTTTTATCCGTATCCGTTTGTTTTGACAAACCAGAATATACCAAGCCTTTTTATCATAATCAGCTGCCATTTTTCATAAACCTTATCCGGATCCAGACCTGTTTCCTGCCAGTTGGAACCTGATTTAAATGACATATTCAGAATAATGGCTTTTCCTGCATTGCTGTCTTTTGCCCATGCCCTGGCGGCTTCAATACTCTCGTCACCAACATAACCTATTGTAAGTAATTCACAATCCCTGAAATTCATAAAGAAATATAATTTCGCCGAAACAATAGCGCTGTTTATTTCAAAATCAGAATATTCTTCAGAATCCTTACTGATTGTTACCGATCTGTCTTTGAAACATAAAAACGCTATCCAGAGAAAGACGCACACCAGTATTATGAGGATTGTTTTGGTTTTATTGTTTTTCATTTGAATAATAAGATATCTATATTTTAATTATATTAATTTCTGCATATATGTGCAAAAATAAATCACTCCTAAGAGTGATTTATAATTTTATTCAGCCTTTGATACG
Source organism: Erysipelotrichaceae bacterium (assembly GCA_030523555.1). GTDB lineage: Bacteria > Bacillota_I > Bacilli_A > Erysipelotrichales > Erysipelotrichaceae > Colivicinus. The sequence goes on along the minus strand of JAUNIH010000034.1, from coordinate 19,031 downwards.
TGTGGCATTACATCATCAGGAATAAGTGATTTGTATTTCTGGCCGTTCATCTTCTTATTGAACTCATCCCATGCCTTATCTATAAGTTCAGGATTTTCATGAAGCTTGATTGCTGTATCACATAAGACTTTTCCGGCTAACTGATATCCCTTGTGGGCAATAGAAGATTTGCCCTGGGCTACCCATTGCCATGAATGGGCATCAGCACCATAGCTGTAGCACGCTGTGTTGATCTGAGCAGTTGGTACAACCCATGATACATCACCTACATCTGTAGATCCCATTTCACAGTCATCATAATGTTCTCTTTCAATGACATATGAACATAATGGACTGTTCTTGATATCGTCTTTCAGTTTATCGACATCCTTTATTGATTTGAAATTATTGTTCAGTAAAGAATTTATATCATATGTATCCTTGAACTTCTGGGCGTATGATAATTCTTCATCTGAATAATCAAACTTATAGTTCTTGACCATCTCTTCATAAAGGATATCTTCAAGAACCTTATTGGTTATAGTGTTTGAGAGACCTTCATCAAAAACTACCTCGAGTTTTGTGTCTGTCATTAAAGCTGCACCCTTGGCACAGTTTATTACTCTCTTATAAAGTTCTTCACATTCCGGATTGGTAGAAGATCTTACAAAGTATTTTAATGTAGCACTGCTTTGTACAACATTAGGTGCCTTGCCTCCGACATTGGTATAAGCGTAGTGTACTCTATCTGAATCTAACATATGTTCTCTTAGATAATTGACACCGACGTTGCATAACTCTGCCGCATCAAGGGCACTTCTTCCCAGATGTGGAGCGCTCGCCGCATGAGAGCTTACTCCATAGAACTTGAAGAATGCGCTGATACAGGATTGCGAAGATCCGGTACTTACCTGATTGAAGAGTGATGGATGCCATGTAAGGGCAATATCACAGTCATTGAAATATCCATCTCTGGCGAGGTATGCCTTGCCAGACCCTGATTCTTCAGCCGGACAGCCGACAATCTTGACTGTACCTTCTTTACCGTTTTCCTTTAACCAGTTGCGGTATTCAACAGCCGCCATAATAGCGCCGGTACCTAACAGATGATGTCCACATCCATGACCTGTATCTTCACCACTAGCGATTGGTTCATACTCATTCACATCTGCCTTCTGATTCATTCCAAACAGGGCATCATATTCAGCCAGAAAACATATTACCGGTTTGCCGCTTCCCCATACACCTTCATAGGCTGTAGGCATATTGGCAATACCTTCATTTACTTTAAAACCTTCTTCTTTAAGATATTCAACCATTGCCTCACAGGACTTTGTCTCTTCAAAGCCTGTTTCGGCATAGGACCAGATATCATCTGATAATTTATCAAGTTTATTCATATGTACTCCTATAAAACCTTTGATAAGAATTCCTTTACTCTGTCTGACTTAGGATTAGTAAAGATCTCATCAGGTTTACCTTCTTCTTCAATCATACCATTATGAAGGAAGACTACTCGATCTGATACTTCCTTTACAAAACCCATTTCATGGGTAACGATAACACAGGTCATACCTGACTGAGCGAGGTCTTTGATAACTTCGAGAACATCCTTAACCATTTCCGGGTCAAGTGCTGAAGTAGGTTCATCAAACAGCATCACATCAGGATTCATCGCCATGGCTCTGACAATCGCCAGTCTCTGTTTCTGACCACCGGATAATTTCCTTGGAAATTCATTGACCTTATCATCAAGCCCAACCTTAACCAGAAGTTCCATCGCCTTTTCCTTGGCCTCCGCTTCACTCATCTTGCCGCACTGTATAGGGGCAACGGTGATATTGTCTAAAACACTTAGATTGTTGAAGACATTGAAATGCTGGAAGACCATACCGATCTTCTGACGGTGGGTATTCAGAATCTTATCTATTTCTTTGGCCTGTTTCCTGTCAGCCTGTTTTGCCGCAAGATATTCAGTTCTGAGTTTCTTGTATTCCTCTGAATGCATATCCAGTTCATCCATCTGATTTTTTAACAGATATGATTCTGATTCATATAAGACATCACCTTCAAATGTGATCTTGCCGGCAGTAGGCATTTCAAGAAGATTAAGACAGCGGATGAATGTTGATTTACCAGAGCCTGAAGCACCGATAATTGATACAACTTCACCCTTCTTGATTTCCATATTCACACCCTTAAGGACTTCTAAATCTTCAAAGTTCTTGCAGAGGTTTTCAACTTTTATCATTACATCAGTCACGGGCAGACAGCCTCCTTTCCAGAGCACCTACACACTTGGAAAGTGAGAAGGTTACACAGAAATAAATTATCGCAACAATTATATATGGAGGCAGATTGACATAGGTCACGGCAGTGATGTTCTTTCTGACTGACATCAGTTCACCGATAGAGGCATCAACCGATACCGCTAACGATGTTTCCTTGATCATCTGCACAAGTTCATTGACGATCGAAGGAAGCGCATTCCTGAAGCCCTGAGGGATGACAATCTTTTTATATGCCTGCCATTTTGACATACCTAAGGCTCTAGAAGCTTCCATCTGTCCTTTATCGACAGCCTGAATACCTGATCTGAAGACTTCAGAAGAATAGGCTGAAGAGTTTATAGTCAGGGCAAGGATACATGATAATACTTCAGTTGTGAAGAAACCTCCAAGACTTATCTTTGTAGGACCTAAGACAACATATATCAGTAATAACTGTAAGAGCAGTGGTACGCCTCTGATGATTTCAACATAGATTGAAGCGATAGCTGAGAAGATCTTTGAATCAGACATTCTGATAAGACAGATAACGACACCCAGAAACATCGCCAGGAATACAGACAGTGCTGAGAGTAACAGAGTCAGCAGAAGTCCATGCATGAAATAGGAGTGATAATCTTCAAAGATCGTAGCGATATTCGCATAGAACTTCGGATAGACTTCCAGATCTTCTGTGACATTGTTTAAATCCTGAGAATAACCGTTAGGCCTGAATCCCTGTCTACTCTGTGGTATTACACCTAGATCACTCGCATCTTCACCATCTGTGACATAAGCCAGACCGACAACACCTCTTTTACCCGCAACGGACGAGTTATAGAAAGTAACCGTATGAACTTCAGTATCTATTGGTTTGCAATAGACGTAAACGGTCATATCTTCATTAACAGTCTTTACCAGTTTGACATCGTTATAGTCTCCACCTTCTGCCGACTGGACGATATTTAAAACGCCGCCGTTATCTGTTGCCCAAGTAATAACTTCATAGCCTTCTTTGATACCACCTGTAAATTCCATCTTGGTCTTGGTACCAGGAACGATATCCACCGTTGTAAGACCGCTGTCGGTATAATTGTCACCTTCCTTGACAAAGATAGTAAGATCACCCGCTTCCGGATTGGCATTGACGATAGTTAAAGTAACCATTCCATCATCGACCGGTTCTGTATTCTTGCCATAACTTAAACCGTCTTTGACCACAAAGAAGATTACAATAGCGGCAATGATGCCTATAAATGTATACAATAATTTTTTCTTGTTCTTCATAATAGTTGGATTAATAAAGGGGAAGAATTACTTCCCCTGTATATAAGATAATTCTCTAGGAATTATTCGGCTTCAGCGACAATGCCTTCAACTGCAGCTTCACCTAATGAAAGGAAGAGAGCTTCAGAATCTGCCTGCCATGTAGCGTACTGGCCTGCAGGTACAGCACCGATAGCTTCATTTACCGCATCACATAAGGCAGTATTTTCAAGATTGATCAGGGCATGATATCCGGTATATTTTGAATCATCGAATAAACCGTTAACGATTTCAAACTTGTCTGGATGTGACTGAACTAATAATTCTGCAGTAGTCTGAGCGATTGCGACTGCGTCATATGTTCCTTCATATAACTGGTCACAAGCGTTATTTAAGTCATCAACCTGCATCATTGTCGCATTTGGTAACTGTTCAGTAACGATTTCCTGCTGTAAAGCACCATTCTGTGCGGCAACAGTAACACCAGCTACGTTAAGCGCATCAAGATTAGGGAACTTGTCAGAATTGCCGGCTTTGATGATTGCTACCTGACCTGAGTCACCATCTGAGAAGTAGTCAACAGATAATAAGTATGCCGCAGCTCTTGAAGTTGTATAGGAATAACCTGAAACAGACATATCAGCGATACCCTGAGCTACAGATACCTGACAGGTATCGAAGTCCTGAGCCTTGATTACCAGTTCAAGTCCCAGATAATCAGCGATGAATTTGCACAGTTCTACGTCAGATCCGACATACATATCCTGACCGGTCTTTGTTGTATCGAAAAATTCCATTGGTGCATAGTCAGTAGACATTGAAACAGTAAGTTTGCCAGGTTCAACCAGATTGTATGGATTATCATCCACAACTGGAGTTTCATCAGCTGGAGCAGTATCGCTTGAAGCTGGAGCAGATGAACATGCCGCCAGGGCAAAACACATGAGAACAGTAAGCAGTAAGACTAATAATTTTTTCATAACTATAATTCCTTTCCTTTCCTTTGACTCATGGAAAATAAAAACGTCCATAAGTCTAACCATATAGTTTTGACTAAAGGACGTTGAATTAACGCGGTGCCACCTTTATTTACTGATTTATCGCTAAACCAGTCTCAACGGGTACTAAACCTTATACCCGGACTCAGTAACGGGAGAACCCGTCTGACCTTGTTATCGGACAGAAGCTCCAGGAGACGTTCATGATACTTTACCACCCTGCCTTACACCAGTCGCAGTTCGCTAAATGTCTGAATATCACTACTACTTCCTATCAAAGCTTATGAACTCATTCTAGGTGTATTAAACACATCGGTCAATAAAAATTTCTTGTTTTTTTCAACTTTTTTCATTTCTTGCATAAAATTTATGAAAATATTTTCATAAGCTCATAAAATAAAATTTAATAATTTATTATGATATCCTATAATAATTACATAAGGAAAACGATTATGAAAAATGAAATTTTAAAGCTTATAGAAACCAACTCCAAACTATCATCTGCAGAAGTAGCCGCAATCCTTGGATATTCTGAAGAAGATGTCATCGTAGCCATTGCGGAAATGGAAGCTGATAAGGTTATTGCCGGATACAATACCATCGTCAACTGGGACAAACTCGATGATGAAAGTGTCCATGCCCTTATTGAAGTTAAAGTAACACCACAGAGAGTTACCGGTTTTGATAAGATAGCTCATCGCATATGCATGTTTGATGAAGTAGACTCCGTATACCTTTTATCAGGTGACTATGACTTTGTCGTACAGATCAACGGTTCATCAATGAAAGAGATATCCCATTTCGTCTTTGATAAGCTTTCAGCCTTAGATGATATCCTTTCTACATCAACTCACTTTGTCTTAAAGAAATATAAAGATCATCATGTATCTTTGGAAGATAATAAATCACAGAGAAAGAATGTCGTTCTATGAGAGACTTCACATCCGATAAAATCAAAACCGTCAAACCATCAGGAATACGTAAGTTCTTTGATATCGCCAATACGATAGAAGACTGTATTTCTTTAGGTGTGGGTGAACCTGACTTTGATACCCCTTGGCATATCGCCTATGTCGGTATTGAAGCCATTCAGGATGGTAAAACCTTCTATACCTCAAATCAGGGTCTGCAGGAACTAAGAGAAGAGATCGTAAAGTGGAATAAAAGAAAATATGATATCGATTATCTTCCAGAAGAAACCCTGGTGACCATAGGTGGTTCAGAAGCTATTGATATTGCACTCAGAGCCTGCATAAATCCAGGCGATGAAGTTATCATCCTTGAACCTAATTATGTATGTTACGAACCTGATGCGATTATGGCAGGAGCCAATGTTAAAACCATAAAACTCAAAAACGAGAACGAGTTTAAACTGACACCTGAAGAACTCAAAGATGTTATTACTGATAAATCCAAGATCCTCATCATGAACTACCCCAATAATCCAACCGGCGGTATCATGACCAAGGAAGATCTTGAAAAGATAGTTCCAATAATTATTGAAAATGACCTTCTGGTCATTACTGATGAAATCTATTCAGAACTTACCTATGACTGGAAACACTGTTCAATCGCCTCATTACCTGGTATGAAAGAAAGAACCATTACCGTCAGCGGTTTCTCCAAGACCTACGCCATGACCGGATGGAGACTTGGCTATGCGATGGCACCATTACAGATAATGGAACAGATGAAAAAGATACATCAGTACACCATTATGGCAGCTCCAACACCAAGCCAGTATGCCGGTATTGAAGCACTTCAGAATGGTGATAAAGATATCAACATCATGAGAGAAGAATATAACAGACGAAGAAGATATCTTCTGTCAGAATTTAACAGATTGGGATTACCATGTTTTGAACCTAGAGGTGCCTTCTATACCTTCCCTTATATCGGAAAGTATGGAATGTCTTCAGAAGAATTTGCGACAAAACTTCTTGAACAGGAACATGTCGTCGTTGTACCTGGTACCGCCTTTGGTGAATCAGGTGAAGGCTTTGTAAGAATATCATATGCCTATTCTCTTGAATCATTAAAAGAAGCTATATCCCGCATCGAAAAATTCCTCAACACTTTATAAGCCATCTGTGATGGCTTTTTTATTATAATTTAATTATGAAAACTCTTTTACCTGATTACTCAAACAGTATTCTCAATTTATCAAATTCCATTCTGAAATACTATGGTGTAAATGATATCAGCCACAGCACTCTGAAAATAGCTGATGATTTACTCAATAAGAATCATAAGAATGTCATACTATGTCTGTTTGACGGTATGGGCTTTTATAATCTTGAAGAACATAAATCCGATGCTCCATATCTTTATGAACATATAAATAAACCTTTAAGTTCGGTCTTTCCCCCTACTACAGTAGCGGCAACTACGGCTGTCTTATCCGGAAAAAGCCCGATTGAAACTTCATGGCTTGGCTGGGATTTATACTTCAAAGAACTCGATCAGAACATCGATATCTTTCCTAATAAACTGCAGATGGATTATGATACCGAGCTTGAATATATTGTTTCCGAAAAATATATCCCTTATAAAAACATCTTTTCAAGAATCAACGAAGTCAATTCAGAAGTAACGACCAACTTCATCTCCAACTACGGAGATATTCATTATAAAGATCTAAGTGACGCGCTCAATATTCTTAAAGATATAAACTCAAGAAATGAAAGACGGTTCTCTTATTTCTATTACACTTTCCCTGATGCGGCTATGCATAAATACGGAATCAACAGTAAAGAGGTTACAGATGTTTTAAAAGAGATAGACAGTTTCGTTAAAGATTTAAGTGAAAGTATGGAAGATACACTAATCATGTGTATCGCCGATCATGGGCTTATCGATATCGACTGGCTGTATCTGGAAGAATATCCTGATATTTATAAGATGTTAGAAAGAGTTCCATCCATTGAAGCCAGAGCGGCATCTCTGTTTGTCAAAGATGAATATAAAAATGATTTTGAACTGGCCTTCAACAAAGAATTCTCAGAATATTTCTTATTGGTAAGTAAAAAAGATATCCTTAAAAAGAATCTTTTCGGTGAAGGAAAGCCTCATCCAAGAAGTGAAGGATTTATCGGTGATTATCTGGCGATTGCGACTGATAAATACTGTATGGGTATATCCCGTATGGAAGATAATCTGAAAGCCCTTCACGCCGGCATAACCGAAAAGGAAATGATGGTACCGTTTATTGTGATAGAAAAATAATGAATAGACCAATCTGTAAAGATATTATCTTTCTTAAAAAGAAAGCCGTTAAAGCCACTAAGGATGACCTGTCAACAGGTAAAGATCTGCTGGATACTCTCATCTTTCATAAAAATGAATGCGTAGGTCTGGCAGCCAATATGATAGGTGTAAATAAAGCCATCATCGTCGTAAATATGGGCATGCTGAATGTGGTGATGTATAATCCTAAAATCACTAAGAAAGAAAAACCATATACCGTTATGGAAGGCTGTCTTTCTTTAGAAGGACAAAGAACCACAATACGTTATGAAAGTATTACTGTTGAATATGAAGATTCTTCGTTCAATAAAAAGACGATGAATCTTAACGGTTTCTATGCCCAGATAGTACAGCACGAAATTGACCATTTAAACGGGATTATGATATAAAACAGATTCGTAGCGAATCTGTTTTTTAAATTATCTGCATGATATAGAACTTGAGATAATCCGTCTGATTGGAGTTGAGGATTATCGGATGATCCTTACCCTGTTGAGAGTAGGAGATCTGTTTAATGGTGACGTTATTCTCTTCCGCCGCCTCAAGTAACATCTTCACATAGAGTTCTTCCGGCATAAAGTGTGAACATGATGCCGATACAAGATATCCACCCTTACCCAATAGTTTCATCGCCTGCGAATTGATTCTTTTATAACCGTTATAGGCAGCCATCACCGTACTTCTTGATTTGGTGAATGCGGGTGGATCAAGAATAATCAGATCGTATTCTCTTTTCTTGACCTGATCAAGATATTTGAAGACATCAGCTTTGACATATTCAACCTTATCTTCCATACCATTTAATTCCGCATTTCTTTTTGACTGATCAATGGCTAACTGTGAGATATCAACAGACGTTACCTTTATGGCTCCACCTTTAACACAGTTTAAACCGAATGATCCGGTATGGGTAAAACAGTCCAGTACTTTTTTATCTTTAGCAATACGGGATACCAGTTCTCGATTGAATTTCTGATCAAGGAAGAATCCGGTCTTCTGTCCATTCACAAAATCGACATAGTATTTAATGCCGTTTTCTTCAATAATCGTTTCGTAGGTGTTTCTGTCAAAATTATCACTTGTATAGTAATAGTCTTTATATAATTCAAGACCGTCTTTCTCCCTGGATGCTACATCATTTCTTTCATAGATCGCATCAATGATTATTCCATCATCTTTAAAGCATTTTAACAGCGCTTCAAAGATGATATCTTTTCTTAAATCAAGACCAATGGTGGTTATCTGAGATACCAGGATATTATTGTACTTATCGACAGTAAGACCAGGAAAACCATCTGCTTCACCAAAGATGATTCGGCAGTTATCCATTGATTCCATAACCGCCTTACGGTAATCTATCGCATATCTTACTCTTCTTTTAAAGAATTCATCATCAAAAGTATCATTCGCATTATCCGAAAATATCCTTACTCTTACTTTGGAAAGATCAGAGATAAAACCACTACCAAGATATTTGCCTTTTCTGGATAACACATCAACGATATCACCATTATTGTGTTCTTTATCTATGCCTATAACTTCTGCTTCATATACCCATCTGTTTCCGCTGTTTAAAAAATCTTCGCCTTTGGAAGTAATGGTAACTGCAGGATAGTTTCTTTCTGATTTCATAAATAATACCTTACCAATAATATTATAATGTCCGTTATCATAAATTACTATAATACACCCATTGGGTGTATAATTTAATTGAGCACAGACAACATGAATATTCGAGAACTTAGAATGTCTCTGGGGGATACGCAGAGTGATTTTGCGATGCGTTACAGGATTCCTTTCAGAACCATTCAGAACTGGGAAGCAGGTATAAGAAAACCACCGGAGTACATGATGGAACTTTTAAAACAGAGAGTAGAGAACGATCTGATAAACAGAAAAACCTTTAAGCTTCCTGAGTTCAGCCCAAAGAAAAAGAATCTTCCGCAAAGAAAAGACTATCTTGGATCACTTTCCTGGCTTAAGGCTGTTTCAGAAGTATTAGGAAATGATACAGTTTTTGCGCTTGATGAAGCCCTTATGATACAGGGACATTTTGGCGGAAGAAATGATGAGTATCTTGTATGGGTGTATGGTGATGATTCTTTGAGAAGATTCAATGGTGTTGTTGTGATAGGAAATCAGATAAGTTCAGACTGTATTAAAGAAAATAATGGTATAAAATACACCGATTTCAGTAGAACTCTTTATGATTCTTTTGCGAATGAAAACATCCTGGATATGCAGGGTATAACTGAAGCGTTGTCCCATTATTACTATTCTCATAATGAAAGTTTTGAAGGCATTTCGATAGCTCCCGAATATCAGCGAAGATTTGAAAATCTTGCTGAAGAAGCGATTGATGATTATCGCAGTTAGGAGTTAATTAATGAATATCACAAAACAGGAAGAAATTATGTACGCCGTTATGAAGGCTGTTTTTGACAGTGGCATCCCTATCAGTTTTAAAGGCTCTATGGTTCTTAAAGCCTGTCTTATGGAAAAGGGATTTAAAGAAGAAACAAGACACACCGTCGATATTGACGGTAACTGGCACAGCAGTTATGCACCAGCAGAAGAAGAGATGGCAGAATCAATTCAGAAAGCATTATCCAACAGTAATATCAATTTAAATGTCAGTGTCTGCAGGAATTATGGAGAAGGACGTTCTGCAGGTTTTGAATTCACTGATCCATCCAGTAAAGAGGTTTTGTTTTCTATGGATATTGATGTAAACAGACCTGTTATATCATCGCAAATATATGAAATAGAAGGTATTTCCTTCCGTGGAGTTTCTCCAGTACAGATGCTGGCGGATAAAGTAATGTCCGTATCCACTGATAAGGTATTCCGCAGAATAAAAGATGTAATTGATCTGTATTATATGTCCTTTGTGTTTGAATTCAATAAAGAAGAAATACTTGCGGTTCTTCTAAAAAGCAGAAGAGTACTGAATGATTTTGAAGGTTTTTTGTACAGGGTTGAGGATCTTAAACATTCATATGATAAATTCCGCTTCAGTGGGAATATAAACAAAGTACCTTTTGATGAAGTTTATCAGAAAGTTAAAGATTATATTAATGATGTTATTCCTAATAAATAATCCACCATTTCTGGTGGATTATTTTAAGAGAGGAAAACTAATAAATCTAGAATGATATTTCTTTACTACCTGTAACCTTCATATACAGTAATAAGGATATCGTTGTCGCAACCGTCAGTATTGTCGCATATGCGGCAGCTACACCGTAGTTGCCACGTGATACATATGTATAGGTTGCGATAGTCAGGGTTACGGAATTAAGGTTATACAGGATAATCGCTGTTGATAATTCGGTAATGATGGTAACCCAGGACATAATGGCGCCGGATAAGATACCGTTCGCCATCATCGGTACGGTAATTGTAAAGAAGGCTTTCAGTTTGGAACTTCCTAAAGAGATAGCTGCTTCTTCAATTGACATTGGAATCTGCTGAAGGGTAGCTACAGACGATCGTATCGTATATGGTATACGTCGTATAACAAGAGCTACAATCATAATCGTTACTGTACCTGTAAGTACGAGCCATCCGCTTGAAAAAGACATAGCCAGGGCAATACCTACTACAGATCCAGGAATGATATATGGAATCATTGACAGGGTATCAATAGCTTTATTGGCGATATTGTTTCTTCTTACTACCAGATAGGCAATAAGTATAGCCAGGACAATAACGATAGCTAACGCTGTTAAACCGATTGTAAAGGTATTAGGAATAGCTTTCTTTAAATGTGTGAAAGCGTAGCGGTACGAATCTAAAGAGAATCCTTTCAGGAATAAGACACCTGATGTCTTCAGGAATGATGTATAGATGACATATGCCTGAGGCAGGAATGCGAGACCCACCATAAACCAGCAGTAGAAATTGATTAAGAAAGCCTTTAAGCCGTGAGGTGTCTTTCTTTCAATTGAATGCATGGCGTTCATTGTAAAGGTGAACTTGCCGTTGACATACTGCTGCAGCATGAATATCACCGCAGTGATTAAGATGCCGATTACAGATACCGCCGCACCAAAACCATGGTTTGATCCGGTTTCCGCAAAGTAGGCATTATAGATGACAACCGGGAAAGTCTGATAACCTTCACCAATCAGTAAAGGTGTACCAAAATCCGCAAAAGCTCTCATAAAGATCATCAGGGTAGCCGCAATAATCGTAGGCATACATAGAGGTATAACGACTTTAAAGAATCTTTTTACACCTGAACATCCCATGTTTTCCGAAGCTTCAAGTAAAGAATTATCAATATTCTTTAAAGCTCCTGATACATATAAGAATGCCAAAGGGAATAACTGTAAAGAAAGAACCAGCAGGATACCATTAAAACCATAGATACTAGGCAACTGAATACCTGTCAGGTTTTTGATAAATACAGTAATCGTTCCCATTCTTCCCAGTAACATAATCCATGAATAGGCACCGATAAATGGTGCTGACATGGAACATAAGATAATCAGAATCTGTAACAGAGTCTTTCCCTTTATTTCATACATCTGATAAAAGTATGCCATCGGTATACCGATAATAAGGGTAATAGCGGTTGCCAGAGTACTTACCTTCAAGGAATTGGATATTGATTTGGTGTAATATCTCTGTGAAAAGAAAGCTGTAAAATTACCCAGTGAAAAAGATCCGTCAACAAGCACTGACTGATACAGCAGTTTAATTAATGGATATAAGAGGAATATGGCATATGCCACAAGTATCAGGGCACTTACCGCTTTCCAGATATCAATATTTCTGTTCTTTAGATCTTTCATAATCAGGCCTTTTTATAGACATCATAGTCATTTACGACGCCTTCAATGATATTCTTTGAACCATCTTCAATAAAGACATTGATCTTTTCCGTCTTTACTCTAAGATTAACTTCTGTACCCTTTTCAATAATGGAATCAATCTGTGATTCCTGAATGATTTCTGCCTTTTCACCAGTCAGGAAGTGTACAAAGTAATGAGTATTTAAACCCAGGAATACCGCATCATCGACGATTGCCTTGAGTCCATCTTTACCTTCAGGTTCTACAACCAGTTCTTCCGGTCTGATAGATGCCACAACCTTCTGATCGTGTTTTTCATCTTCTCTTACTTTTTCAAGTTTTACCTTATAGTCTCCCGGTAATACAAGATAAGGTTCACCATCCTTCATCTCAAGACTTCCTTCAATGACATTGGTTCTGCCGATAAAGGTTGCGACAAATAGGTTTGTAGGACGCTGATAGAGAATCTTAGGTGTACCGATCTGCTGGATTTCGCCACCATTCATAACCGCAATTCTATCCGCAATCGCCATCGCTTCTTCCTGATCATGGGTTACATAGACACAGGTGATACCGACGCTGTTCTGTATTTCTTTGATGACGGTACGCATTTCCACTCTTAACTTCGCATCAAGATTGGATAAAGGTTCATCCATTAATAAGACATCAGGAGTAATCGCGAGAGCTCTGGCTAAAGCTACACGCTGCTGCTGACCGCCTGATAGTCTTTCGGGCATTCTGTCTCCGTATTCTTCAATTTTCATCAGTTTAAGGAACTGATCAGTTTTGGCCTTGATTTCTTCCTTAGGAAGTTTACGGTTCTTTAAACCAAACGCTACGTTTTTTTCCACCGTCATATTAGGGAAAATAGCGTAATTCTGGAAGACCATACCGATATTACGCTTGGCAGGATCCATATCATTGATTCTGGTATCTCCAAAATAGAAATCTCCACCTTCAATGGAATTGAAACCAGCTATCATTCGTAAAAGAGTGGTCTTACCACATCCGGATGGACCAAGGAGGATGAAAAATTCACCCTCCTTGACATCCAGTGATAAGTCCGAAATTATTGTATTATCGCCGTATTTTTTAACAGCGTCTCTTATTTTGATATTAACACTCATAATTTGAACCTCACAAAATCAGAAATTGAAATATACTTTTTATTCTGGATGAGCAGCTGTATATAAAGCAGTCCATTTTTCCTGCCATGCAGACTTGTTGTCACCACATAAAGCCATATCTTCGTAAGTTACGTTGATATCAGCGAATGGAGTCATCTTGTCTGTAGTGTTGGAAACGGCAGTATTTACAGGTCTTGCGGTTGTCTTGGCGATTTCTGCCTGACCTTCATCAGATACCAGCCAGTCCATGAACAGTTTGGCGTTGTCCATATTCTGAGCATTCTTGATGATAGCGGCACCTGCAGGAAGCCATACAGCACCTTCTTCAGGGTATACAAGCTTAACGTTATCAGCGCCGTCAACCAGCAGTTTTACACATGGATCTTCATAAGATACACCGACAACGTATTCACCAGCGACAACACCCTTCCAGATAGCGGAAGAAGAATCGATGATACCACCGAGCTGTCCGATGAAAGATTCAACCCACGCCCACGCTGCATCATCATATGGTTCATTACCCATAACTGCCAGCATATTTGTCAGTTCAGCCCAGGCTGAAGAAGATTTGGCAGGGTCACCCATCGCGATCATACCTGCGCCCTGAAGTTCAGGCTGTAAGAGATCAGCGTAACCTTTAAAGTCATCAACGTTTAAGCCCAGTTCAGTATATCTGTCGATATTGATTAATAAAGCTGCAGAACCATCAAGACAGTAGTGAGTAGCTACACCATTGGTATTCTGATATGCTTCAGGAAGCTTATCATCACCAGCTGCAGTGTACTGTTCAAAATAGTCAGCGTACTTGTAGGCATTGGCATAGTTTACACCACCATACAGTACATCAGCCTGAGGATTTTCAGTTTCGGCAACGATCTTTTCAAGAGCTTCACCAGTACCTAAAGACTGTACCTGTACATCAATACCATACTGTTCACCAAATGCGTAAGCTACATCACATAAAGCTTCAGTATTAGGCGAATAGATTACCAGCGTTCCACCACCAACAGCAGCTTCACCACCATCAGTTGAAGAATCAGATGATCCTCCACATCCTGAAAGTGATACTACCATCAGCAGAGCCAGCAATAAAGAAATCAGTTTTTTCATTACATACCTCCGGTGATTTTATATATCCCATACATATATTTTACACACCTTTACTTTATTATGAAAGCGTTAACAAATCTTTACATAATCTATATATAACTTTTACAAACAAAAAGGCTGAGCATTAACTCAACCTTTTAATAAATGATATTTATCTTAAATATTATTTAACTTTCTTAGCGAGCAGATATCTCATTTCTGCACCCTTGGAGATATTGCCTTCTACCTTCATCTGTCCGTTGACGAAGAGCTTATCGGCAGAAATCTTTCTCATAGCCATATCATATAATCTGTCGAGGGTTGTAGAAATTCTTACATCCGCATCTTCATAGGCATATGGTTCCATTTCAAAAGCATCTTTAGTGAACTTCACATAGAATGTACCTTCACCTGGTCCTTCAATATGAATCTGCATGACATTCATATAGTCATCAGGCTGTTTATCAAGATATTCCTTACGGTCAGGCTCAAGATCAGTATAGACAACCTTTAAAGCTTCAAAGGCATCATTGAAGGTAACCATTGGGTCACTTCCTTCACCACAGATATCTGAATACATCTTTTCATAAGCCAGAGCTGATTTTTTCCATGAGAAGTCTTTCTTCATACAGCGGTCTTTGATTGTTTCAAATACTTCTGCTTCACCAAAGTATACCTTTATCGCCTGATCAATAGCGAGTCTTAAAGCCTTAGGAGAATATTCCACAAAGCTGAAACCATCACCGATACCATCAAAGTCAGAATAAGGTCTTACAGAGTCTTTCAAGCCACCTGTTTCATGAACGATAGGTACTGTACCATAACGCATAGCCATCATCTGAGACAGACCACATGGTTCAAATTCCGAAGGCATCAGATACATATCGGCACCCGCAAAGACTTTGGCAGCCATTTCTTCAGAGTAGTTGCTTGAGAAGCCGAGCTGTTCAGGATAACGGTTGCGGTATTCATTGAAGAAATCAATATACTGCTGTTCACCCTGACCGAAGATGATAAGCTGTACGCCCTTTTTCATCAGTTCAGGCAGTAATTCTTTAATAAGTTCAATACCTTTCTGTTTAACAAGTCTTGCGACAACTGCCAGTAATGGCCAGTGTTCAACTTCCTTGATACCGAATTCCTGCTGGATGTACTTCTTGCATTCAGCTTTACCACTCTTATCTTTAGCAGAGAAGTGAGCCACAATTCTTGGGTCCTTCTTAGGATCATAATGGTTTTCATCGATACCGTTTAAAATACCATACATCTTTCCTTCAACCATATCGCAGACTCCCTGCAAACCTTTACCGAATACCGGATTATGCAGTTCCTTGGCATATGTAGGAGATACGGTTGATACGGCATCAGCCATCAGCATCGCACCCTTCATTAAATTGACATCGTGTCTACCATCATATTCATAACCTAAGGCACCTAAATACCATCCGCCATCTAAACCAAATGTCGACTGCATTTCATTAGCCCCAAACTGTCCCTGATAAGCGATGTTATGAATTGTAAAGACACTCTTGATGTTTCTGAGTTCAGGATGTAAAGCCTGTTTATCCTTAAGATATAAAACACTTAACGCTGTTTCCCAGTCATTGCAGTGAATGATATCCGGAGTAAATCCCGTCTGTTCCATCGTTTCTACAACAGCTTTAGAGAAATACGCAAAACGGAATTTATCATCATCATATCCATAAAGTTTATCTCTGTTGAATAAACCTTCATTATCAACAAACCATATAGGTACACCAGACAGTTCACTCTTAAATAATCCACAGTAATGTGAATTCTGACCTATTGTAATTTCACAGTTTGTAACATATTCAATTTCATCACCAAAACGGTCTTTTACACACTTGTAGAAAGGTGTAATAATAACTACCTCATGCCCTTCTTTCTTTAATGCGGGCGGTAAAGAAAAAGCCACATCCGCCAGACCACCGGATTTAGAGTACGGCGCACACTCACTGGTTGCGAAAAGAATTTTCATAATTATTAACTCCTGTAGAATTTGCTTAACTATATTTTAACCTTTTTACTTAAAATTAATCTACAAGAAGTTATAATAAAAATACAGGAGAAACTATGAATAATAAATATCTGTTACCAAGAAGTGTAAACGTTAAGTATGTCACTGATAATCTTGATGAATTTCTTTATAACTGTATGGAGTTATCCCGTTACAGTGAAGATGACCTTTACTATAAGGTAGCTCAAAGAAACTTCCTTGAAGCTTTTGAATTTATTCTGGAAAGTCCTGATGTTGAAAATGATTATGAAGCATTATGTACACTTCATTCAATCATGATGAAAAACCTTGATGCCTCAGTTAAATCAACATTAAATGAAGATCAGATAAAAGAACTCTCTGATATGATAAATCAGCCTGCCAAATCAAATACGGAAATAGCTATAGATGTACTGTTATATATATTAAATAAAAAACTCTTCTCTGATGGTGATGT
Source organism: Erysipelotrichaceae bacterium (assembly GCA_030523555.1). Classification (GTDB taxonomy): domain Bacteria; phylum Bacillota_I; class Bacilli_A; order Erysipelotrichales; family Erysipelotrichaceae; genus Colivicinus. The sequence continues at coordinate 1,786 of JAUNIH010000034.1, read as the reverse complement.
AAGAGTATCGCTGATGTTTGCGAATAAGATTATGGTCGATAACGGCTGCGGTTTTATAACAATCAGGCCATCACAGGATAAAACATTCAGAGAAAAGATGAAACAGTATAAAGATAATGAATCCAACGATTTCAAAGACTGGATATACGGATACTGTATCAAAGGACCTAATATTTCATATTAATAACCCATATACACAAAAGGCTTAAGGTATAACCCTAAGCCTTTTTTAGTTTTATATAAGATATATAAATTAGAATGACATCCAGCCGCCATCTACCGGTAATACAACACCAGAGATGAACTTGGCTTCATCACTTCCTAAGAACAGACATGCGTTGGCTATTTCTTTTGGATCGCCCTGATTATTAGCCGCAAGTCCAATAACAGCTGCATACTTCTGATAACCATCCATATTAGGTCTTCCCATAGATGTACCGATTTCAGTCGCAAATCCGCCAGGTGCAATTACATTACATCTGATACCTTCTTTTTCGTATACATAAGCTGTATTTCTGCTCATGGCATTTAGTGCAGCTTTGCTGGCACCATAGATTGGTCCTGCTGCCTGATGCATAGATCCAACAGAAGAAATATTGATGATAGAACCACCATTACCCTGAGCCAGGAATACCTGACAGGCTTTTCTCATGGTAGCCATTGGACCATATACATTGATTGCGAATACCTGTTCATACTTTTCATCAGTAGCCTGAGCAATAGGAGACATATCATCCATTACACCGGCATTGTTTACCAGGATATCAATCTTACCGAATTTTTCCACAGCGTAATCAATAGCGCCTTCAGTATCTTCTCTTTTTGATACATCACCGGCATAATATGCGTATTCACCCGCATAATCCTTTACTTCTTCACCAAGCGCCACAAGTCTTTCTTCTCTTCTTGCGAAAGCCACTACTTTAGCACCTTCAGCTACATAAAGCTTAACGATTTCCTTACCCATACCAGAACTGGCACCGGTAACTACTGCAACTTTTCCTTCAAGTCTCATAATTTTTTCTCCTTTTTCTATATTTATACTACTGATTAATCAGTTATATAAAACATATATTTATCCGATAATAAGTTTCACACCTGATTCTTCAGAAAGATAATCTCCTACTTCTGGAGATCCTGCCTCAAATAAACCATGACAGTCACTTCCACCAGTCAAGACAAGATTATATTTATCCGCATATTCACGGATTATTTCTTTGTCCTTATCACTGTTGGCCTTATGATTAAGTTCAAGTCCATCAAGACCAAGCTTCACAAGTTCAGGAATCAGTTCAAAGTTCTGCTGCTGACCACTGTGTGCCAGTACCGCAATACCTCCACATTCCTTAATAACTTTAATAGCTTCATAAGGACTTGGATACTTTATATCAAAATGACATATACCGTTATTTTTAAATGTCTTATAGTAGAAATCACCAAACATTTCACTCACCTGTCCTGTTTCTACAAGATAATGCATAAGGTGCTGTTTATAGATGTATTTTCCATCAGCCTTACGCAGTTTATTTATATCAATCTCAAAGCCGTTATCCTTAAGAATTTCTATCTGTCTTAAAGTATTGTTATGTCTTTTTTCTAAAGTTATATTTACATACGCTTCAAGCTTATCTATATCTTTGATGTTGTAGCCTAAAAGATGTACACGGTAGTTTTTTTTCATAATCAAAACACGATACTTCTACGCCACCCTTAACGATAAGTTCATCATCTATAGGCAACTGTCTGAGATGACTTAAAGTATCATGATCAGTAATGATAATACCAT